>PXEJ01000367.1 GCA_003566215.1 Cyanobacteria bacterium T3Sed10_376R1m
GTGATGTGGCCGCATCAGGGGGTTATTGGATTGCCACCGCAGGAGAAAAAATATTTGCTAACGACAGCACAATTACAGGATCTATCGGCGTATTTGGGTTACTATTTAATCTCGAAACCATTGCCCAAGATAATGGTATTAATGCTGATACTATCAAAACTAATGACCTAGCAGATATAGGTAACATTTTTAAAGCAAAAACAGACCAAGAAATTACAGTTTATCAAAACAGTGTTGATCAAATTTATGATCTCTTTCTTAATAAAGTTTCCCAAGCTAGAGGTTTATCTACCTCAGAAGTAAACAACATTGCCCAAGGAAGAGTTTGGCTAGGGCAAAATGCCCAAGAAATAGGTTTAGTTGATGAAATCGGCGGTTTAGATGATGCTATTAATTATCTTAGTCAAGAATTACAACTGGGAGATAAATATCAAATTGAAGAATTTCCCGAAAGGATAAATTGGGAAACAGAATTATTAAAATCTCTAGGTAATAGTCAATTAGCACAAAGTAACCTTGATCAGATTGCTTTAAAAAATTCTATTTGGCGTTTACACTCCGAATTAGAACTAATCGATATTATTAAAAATCCTAACCGAGTTTATACTATTTTGCCCTTTAAAATGAATATTAAATAGGGTTTGATGAAAAAAGTGCTAGGAGTAAGTATTAGGTGTTTTATTTTTAGCTTTTGGAGCAAAAATTCCTCTGGGAAAATTACGATAATTTTTCCTGAAAATGTTATGATCTGACGTTGAAACCTCAATTTTCGGTAGATGTAATTTTGGCACAAGTAATTATTGAAAACTTATATAAAAGTTATGCTTCCCCTAAGGGGAAATTTTCTGACTCGAATGATTTAAGCTTGGGAGTTGTTACTTCTGCTTCTACCGAGAAACTTGAACCTCAAAAAAAAGTCTTAAACACTAATGTGTTGAAAGGTATTAACTTAGAGATTCAAGAAGGAGAGTTTATGGTTTTGGTTGGCCCTTCGGGCTGTGGTAAAAGTACCCTTCTACGATTGATTGCTGGTTTGGAGGAGATTTCCGCTGGTAAAATTATAATTGGCGATCGCACGGTAAATGATTTACCACCAAAATCAAGGGATATTGCCATGGTATTTCAAAATTATGCCCTTTATCCCCATCTCAAAGTATATGATAATATAGCCTTTGGGTTAAGACGGATGAATCCTACTCAGGTAGAAAAAAAATCCCTCATTTCTACAGATAAAATCATCGGTAATTTGAGTCGTGCATTACCCACAAGATGGCATTATCTATCGGCACAAGAAAAAATTATTCAAGAAAAAGTTTATCAAGTAGCCCAACTATTAGAAATCGATCATCTTTTGGATAGATTACCCAAACAGCTTTCAGGGGGGCAAAAACAGAGGGTAGCTTTAGGACGTGCCATCGCCCGAAATCCTCAAACTTTCCTCATGGATGAACCCTTATCCAACCTTGATGCTAAATTAAGAACCCAAACCCGTAGTCAAATTGTTAAACTGCAAAAACAATTACAAGTTACTACCATCTATGTTACCCATGATCAAACAGAAGCCATGACGATGGGCGATCGTATTGCTATAATGAACAATGGTGAAATTCAACAAGTAGCGACTCCCCTAGAAGTATATCACCGACCAGCAAATAAATTTGTTGCCCAGTTTATTGGCTCACCACCTATGAATTTTATGGAAGTAAACTGGCAAAAACCAAACTTAATTATTCATGATTCTTTCAATTTATCATTACCTCAACAATGGTTAGAAATTATGGGAAACTATAATTATGAAAAAGTTTATTTAGGTATTAGACCAGAACATTTTTATTTAACCACCAAGGAAGAAGCGTCTATTCCGGTAATTGTAAATTTAGTAGAATCTTTAGGCAATGAAACCTTAATTACGGCGAATCTTGAGAATAAGCCACAACAAAATTTGCAAGTAAGAATATTTAGTGAACAAATAATTAATATTGGGCAAACAATTTATTTAGGAATTAATCTTAAAAAAGTAAGTTTATTTGATTTTTATCAAGGAAAAAATGTTATTAATAATAATGATTATATCTCTCTTGATAATAAAAATAATTAATTTTAAATTAATAATAAAAATCGAAAATTCAATGGACAAGTATTTTAATAATTTTAAAATTCTATCTTGAGAAAAACATTTTTGCCAGTAAACTCTAATGATGATATGAATAGAAAAAATTACCGAGAAACTATTGATAATATTTGCTTAATTTTTATAATTGTTTGTACAGTAATTATTTTAATTTTAGTCACAGGAAGTAAAGTTTGTCCTAATGATCAATGTTTATTTAGGACTAATCTTCGGGTAGAAAGATTTTCTTGGGAGAATAAAAGAATAAGCTCAAATGATAATGCTTTTATTCTTGATTTTGATAGACCAGTTTCCCGTGAAAGTGTGGAAGAAAATCTCGAAATTGAACCATCATTACCCGGTAGAATTAGTTGGGCGGGGAAAAGGCTAGTTTACACACTAAATAGTGTGATTCCCTATGGTAGAAGTTATCGTTTATCCTTAAAAGATGCCCAAGAAAAATTTAGAGGACAACAAAAGTTAGGGTCAGAAATGGAGCCATTTGTAGCAGAATTTCAGAGTAGAGACAGAGCTTTTGCTTATATTGGCAGTGGGGAAGATGAGGCCGGAAGGTTAATTATTAATAATTCTACGAGGGAAAATAAAACTTTTTTAACTCCTGATAATTTAACTGTAATTGATTTTAAATTTACTCCTAATACTGAAAAAATATTTTTTTCAGCTAGTGATAAAAATCAAGAGGTAGATGGTGTTAAAGATGTTGTTATTTATGAGGTTTCTACGGGGTTATCTGAGGATGGAAATACCAAAATACCGGGGCAGTTAAAGGTCATTTTAGATTCTCAAGATTATACTAATAATGATTTTGATTTGGCTGGGGAAAATGGGGATATTCTTGTTGTTCAAAGGATGAGTAAAAAAGATCCTATGGATTTTGATGTATGGAAGGTTGAAAATGGTAAGGTTCCACAAAGATTAAATACTCAAGGTGGTTATTTTTTAGTTACTCCTGATCGAAATGCGATCGCC
Organism: Cyanobacteria bacterium T3Sed10_376R1m; assembly: GCA_003566215.1. Taxonomy (GTDB): domain Bacteria; phylum Cyanobacteriota; class Cyanobacteriia; order Cyanobacteriales; family Cyanobacteriaceae; genus Cyanobacterium. The sequence continues at coordinate 3,101 of PXEJ01000367.1, forward strand.
ATTACCCAGGGTGAAGGTATTGCCATTATTCCCCTAAAAAAACAAGACCATGAAAACTCTTTAAATTTTCTACCTCAATACGGAGAAGTTTTAACTTTTACAAAGGATGGAACTGGGGCTGCAATGGTCAATTTTAATACGGATAATGCTGATTTACGTTATACGAGATCTTTATTTTATGTAAACAATCAAGGGATAGAAAAAGAGTTAATTAATATTGAGGGCTCTATTATTGATTGTGAGTTTTCTCCTAATGGCAGTAATCTATTTTGTTTATTAACAGAATTAATGGAAAAGGAAACAGAGTTTCAAGAAAGACCTTATTTTGTTGCCATTGATGTGGACTCGGAAAAGGTAATTCCTTTGTTAGCTTTACCCTATTATCAAGATATAAAAATTAGTATTTCTCCTGATGGTTTTGGCATTTTATTTGATCAATTGATTACAGAAAATAGTGTTAATAAAGCTAATACAAAAACAAGTTTATCCCAAGATAATTTATTTAGTGATTCTGCTGAATTAATTTTGAGTAGTCGTCTTTGGTTATTAACTTTACCCACCGTTGATAGTCCCCAACCTTCCTTGCAAGAGTTGCCCATTGAAGGATTTAAACCCCAGTGGAGTCCATAAATTGGCAAAAAATGGACAATTGACAATATTCTTTGTGGTTTTTTACTATCATGATAATAGATCAAAGTACAACAATAAAATAAATATCAGATGGCAGAAGATTCTCAAACTATTTCCCTTCCTAGCATTGAAAGTGCGATCGCCCTTGCCGGTAAACAAGAAATAAACCTTAAGTATATAGCCCGTATGACTGGGGCAAATCTTTCATTACAGGGTCAAGATTTAGCTATTTACGGCAAAACTAAACCCGTTGCTAGAAGCATAGAAATAGTAAAAGCCTTAGAAACTTTTTGGCTAGAAGCCAAAACCATTTCTGAACCTGATATTATGATGGCATTTCATGCCCTTGATACCAATAAAATGGAAGAATATGAGGGTATTCAAAAGGAAGTATTGGCAAAAACTCGCAGTGGTGAGATAATTCGAGCCAAAACCTTTAAACAACGACAGTATATCAAAACTATTCAAGACCATGATATTACCTTTGGTATTGGTCCTGCGGGTACAGGAAAAACTTTTTTAGCAGCGGTTTTAGCGGTACAAGCTTTGCTTAAAGATGAGTGCGATCGTCTCATATTAACACGTCCCGCCGTCGAAGCAGGGGAGAAACTAGGATTTTTGCCCGGGGACTTACAACAAAAAGTTGACCCCTTCCTACGCCCCCTATACGATGCTCTCTATGAATTTATCGAACCCCTTAAAATCCCTGAGTTGATTGAAAAAGGAAAAATAGAAGTTGCCCCCATCGCCTACATGAGAGGAAGAACATTAAGCAACGCCTTTGTAATTGTCGATGAAGCCCAAAATACCACCCCAGCACAGTTAAAGATGGTCTTAACGCGCCTTGGTTTTGGCTCAAAAATGGTAGTTACCGGGGACATTACCCAAACTGACTTACCCAATCAAAGTCAATCAGGGTTAATTGTCGCTACAAAAATATTGAGAAATGTTGAAGGCATCGGTTTTTGTAACCTCACCCAAGCAGACGTTATTCGCCATCCCTTAGTGCAAAAAATTGTCGCCGCCTACGAAAGCTATTAAACTTTTTCAGCAGAGCCTTATTAGGATGATTAAAACTAATCCACAATTTCTACTTCTGAATCTAGGAAAGCTTGATTTTCTTGAGATAGTTTTTCTAAAGATTGATTATAGTTTTCTGTAGAAAATTGAGGTAATATTTCTTTAATAAAGGCTTCTGCCGCTTTAGAACGATAACGATTAGAGTTAACTATTACCGATAAAGTTCGTCTAATTTCTACTCCTTCGATGGGTGCTTGGTGCAATACTCCCATTTTCAACTCTTTTTCTATGGCTGTTACAGAGACAAAAGAAGCTCCTAACCCAGATAGTACAGCATTTTTAATCGCCTCAATGGAATTTAACTCCATCTCTACTTTCAAATCGTTAGTTTTAATACCGCTTCTAGTCAAAACTTGGTCAATGACCTTACGGATAGTTGATTGAGAATCAAGGGTAATATAGTTTAAATGATACAAGTCATCTCTGGCAATGGTTTCTTGTTCGGCAAAGGGATGGTTAGGGGGAATTATCAAAGCTAACTCATCTTCGGCATAGGGGATTATTTCTAATACCTCTTGCAATTCTGAAGGCACTTCACCACCTATGATAGCTAAATCAACTTGCCCATTGGCTACCGCCCAAGAAGTTCGCCTTGTGGAATGAACTTGTAATTGAACTGATACATAGGGATATTTTTGATGGAATAACCCAATCATTCTTGGTAATAAATATGTACCGGTAGTTTGAGAAGCACCAACAATCAAAGTGCCACCTTGCAAATTTTGTAAATCTTCAATGGCACGACAGGTTTCTTGGCAAAGGGTAATAATTTTTTCACCGTAGGCAAGGAGAAGATTTCCTGCTTCTGTGAGTTGAGCTTTTCTTCCTCCCCTATCAAATAAAGGTACAGTAAGCTGTTTTTCAAGATTTTGAATTTGCAAACTGATAGCCGGTTGGGACACATATAAACTATCTGCCGCCCGTTTAAAACTACCCTCATCAGCAATTGCCTTTAGAATCCGTAATTGGTCAAGGGAAAAAGGAATCTCAGCCATAGTAAAATTATATTTTGTTACTAAAATTTTAATTTATTTCTAGGGAATTAATGATGAAAACTAGATATTAACCAGATTGGGATCAGTTTTGACCCTATTTATTGATAAGATTTAGGTAAACAATAAAATAAGTAATAATTATATATCCATCAAATTAGTATAAACTTTATGAACCCTTTTGCGGTAGAAATCATAAATTTTTTTCCTATTCAATACTTTTCTCTCTCATCAACATTGGGAACTATTATCCCTCAATGGTTTACTGCTAGTCATGGCTACATGATCCTTTTATTAGGAGGATTTGCGATCGCCCATAGTGGTTTAGCCGCCCTCAGACCATGGGGAGAAAATAAAATAGGAGCAAGACTATATAGAATTTTGTTTGCCCTTATAAGCATACCTTTTGCCACCGTACTAATTATTTACTTCTTCAATCACCGATATGACGGCGCAATATTATGGCACTTGCAAGATGTCACAGGGGTTAAAACAACCGTTTGGATATTATCTGCTATTTCGTTTATTTTTCTTTACCCAGCCACTTTTAACCTTTTAGAAATTGCGGCTATTCAAAAACCAGAAGTACATCTGTACGAATCAGGGATTATCAGAATTAGTCGTCATCCACAAATGGTAGGGCAAATTATTTGGTGTATAGCCCATACAATCTGGTTAGGTACAACCTTTATGATTGTTACCTCCTTGGGGTTAATTGCCCATCATCTTTTCGCTGTTTGGCATGGAGATAAACGTTTAACCAAACGTTATGGAGAAGCTTTTTTAAAGGTAAAAGAGAGAACATCAGTTTTTCCAGCACTAGCCATTTTAGACGGCAGACAGTCCTTAAAATTAGGAGAATTTATTAAACCAGCCTATATAGGAGTTACTATTTTTACCCTTTTATTTTGGTATATTCATCCCTGGTTAATGACAGTTACAAGTAGGGTAAATTGGTAAATTTGCTGGATGATTCCTCTGTCTATCTTGCACAATAGAGTAAAGGGATCAATGATAGTAGGTTTAAAAATTATTACTAAACGATAAATTAACTCTTACCCCGTGAAACAATTCAAAATCGCCATTTTATAAACTTAATTCACTAAATACTTTTAATAAATATGATTTCTGTCAATCAAGAATCTTTTAATCAACAAGTTGTAGAATCACCTCAAATAGTCTTAATAAATTTTTGGGCTCCTTGGTGTGGTTTATGTTTAATGCTTCAACCAATTTTAAATCGTCTTGAATCTGAGTGGGGAAATGAGCTCAAAATTGTGACTATCAATGCAGATCAAAATCTACGTCTAGCCAATAATTATAATTTACGTAATTTACCCACACTAATTCTCATGCACCGAGGAGAAATTCTCAAACGTTTAGATAGTTTTCACAGTAGAGAGGACTTATACACCACTATCAATGATCTCATGGTAGCTCTAATGCAAAAAACTGCTTGAATTTTGTCCCCTCAGACTGAAGTTTAGTTAGAATGGGCAGGGAACAATTTGTTCACAATTAGTGCCACAGGAATCATTGGCAATACAGGAATAAGACAAATTAACCATTGATTTAAGTTTAGGGGCTCAGTTTTAAACAAGGTATTCATAAAAGGCACTTGACTAAATACTATTTGTAAAATTATTGCCCCGCCAATACCCCAAGCAATGGCAGAAGCATTGCCAAAAGAGGCGACTTGACCTCGCAGTTTAGTAAAAAAAGCGGCTCCTAGTTGAGTAATACTTAAAAGATAGATAATTCTAGCTGCTACCAAGGCTTGAATTGCCATTGTCCGGGCTAAGTTAACGTCTCCATAAGCACTAAGAACCCACTCAAACATTCCGAAAATCAAAATCCAGTTAAAAGCGGAAATAGCGAGAACCCTTTTGAGCAAGTTACCCGACAATAAACCATCGTTGGGATTTTTGGGAGGATGATTCATTAATCCGGGAGATTTAGGCTCGAAGGCCAGGGGCACTGTCATGGTGATAGAGTTGATCATGTTGAGCCACAATACCTGTAGGGAAATAATCGGTAAATCTCTAGCTAACAAGGCACTAATTAAAATTGTCATGGATTCTCCACCATTTACAGGTAAGAGAAAAGATATGGCTTTTTGTAGATTTTGATAAACCGTGCGCCCTTCTTCCACGGCGGCTTCAATGGAGGCAAAGTTATCATCTGTTAAGAGCATATCCGATGCTTCCCTTGCCACATCCGTCCCTCCTTTCCCCATGGCGATACCTATTTGGGCTTGTTTGAGGGCGGGGGCATCGTTAACACCATCCCCTGTCATGGCGACTATTTCCCCCTGAGATTGAAGAATTTCTACTAGCTGTAATTTTTGTTCGGGGGCTACCCTTGCAAAAACTACGCCATTGACGACTGCTTCTTCTTGTTCATGGGCTTCCATTTTGGCAATGTCTTTGCCCTCAAAGGCTTGTATTTCTCCGTTTTTGTTGATACCTAAACGATGGGCGATCGCCTTTGCAGTGGAGATGTGATCTCCGGTAATCATTTTGACCTGAATACCCGCTTTCTGACAGGCCCTAACAGCCGAGATAGCCTCTGGACGGGGTGGATCGATCATTCCCTGTAAACCAATAAAAATAAGGTCATTTTCGAGGTCGTCGTGGTCAATGGAGTGTTGATGATCTGGGGCTTCTTTCCGAGCAAAAGCCAAGACTCGTAGCCCTTGAGACGCCATTGCTTCCACCTGTTCGTTAACAGCTGTGACATCTAGTTCGATGATTTGCCCTTGTAAGTCGTAGGTGCGATCGCACCTTTCCAACAGTCTTTCCACTGAACCCTTAACATAAATAATTCTAGGAGTTTGGGGGTGCTGTTCCCCAGTATCATTAAGGGTAGCCATATATTGATAATCCGACTCAAAGGGGATAGAGTCGAGACGAGGAAAAGTATTATTAAAATGGGATTGACTATACCCCGCTTTAGAAGCCACCGTAATTAATGCCCCCTCGGTGGGATCACCCATAACGACTTTATCACTACCCTTGCTCTTTAAATGGGAGTCATTACATAACAAACCACACATTAAGCACTCCTGTAAGGCGAAGGGTACATCTTGGACAACCTGCTCGTTTTGTTGAATATCCCCTTTAGAACTATAACCTCCCCCAGTTACAGTGTAAGTTTCTTGCCCTGTGTAAATTTCTTGCACCGTCATCTGATTTTCTGTCAAAGTTCCTGTTTTATCGGAACAAATAACTGTGGCACTACCCAAAGTTTCTACCGCCGGTAACTTGCGCACAATGGCATTTTTCGTCGCCATACGATTTACCCCAATAGCTAAGGTAATGGTGACAACGGCGGGTAAACCTTCAGGAATGGCACTCACCGCTAATGCTACCGCCGCTTCAAACATATTCGCAAAGGATTCTCCACGCCCTATGCCCACAAAGAAGGTAAAACTAGCTAAGGCGAGAATGATGTACAACAAGATTTTACTAAACTCAGAA
>PXEJ01000323.1 GCA_003566215.1 Cyanobacteria bacterium T3Sed10_376R1m
AATAAGTCATGGTTAAGCCCTCTAACGTGCCAAAATTTTCTTGAATAGTCTGTAAATCCGCTATAATCTGGCAAGGATGTTCCAAATCCGTTAAAGCATTGATAATAGGAATATCACTATAATTAGCAAAAGTATTAATATCATCCTGGGCAAAAGTACGAATAGCTAATATATCCAAATAACGATTTAACACCCTGGCAGTGTCTTGTATGGGTTCACCCCTTCCCACCTGGGTTCGACTAGGATTTAAGTCAATTACGTTACCCCCTAGTTGGTACATCGCCACACTAAAAGAAACACGAGTACGGGTAGAAGCCTTATAAAAAAGTAATCCTAAAGTTTTATTGACCTGAAAACTACGCTTTCCATTTTTTAGATCAATAGCTAAATCAATGATATATTGTAGTTCTGTATTGGTTAAATCTGTAATATTTAGTAAATCTTTTCCTGCTAAACTTTTCATAAATTGAAACAATTTTTTTTATAATCTTTAATTCTAACTTACAAAATCTTTCATAAGTATTTATTTAATATTCTCATTAACCATTGATAAAGTATAGTCTTATGGTTAAATTTTAATCATCAATTCTTAACATTAAATTTTATTAACGGTTGAGCTATCTAAATATAGAATGTAGAAAAAATAATATATTTAACGTTTTATAAAAATAGTTAAAAATCATTAATTGTATAATCATGAAAATTTTACTTGTCGGACATTCTTATATAGTTGATTTAAACTGCCAAAAATTGAGAGAATTAGCTAAAATCAACCCAGATATTCAAGTCAGGGTAGTTGTCCCGAAAATTTGGAATCCGGGGGGAGTCCAAAATAAAATTATTAAAACACAACCAAAAGACGAGGGAAACTTTAAAATAATCCCTATTTCAAACTTTAGTCAAAACCATCAAGGCTTACTTACCTTTGGTGTGGATATTATCTCTCTGTTAAAAGACTTTAAACCAGATATTATTCATGTTGAAGAAGGAATAAAATCTTTTGCCTATGGTCAATTAATTATACTTAATAGTATTTTAAAATTAAAGGCTAAAAATTGCTTTTTTACATGGTGGAATATTCCCTATGACATGAAACCTCCCTTTAGTTGGCTAGAAAAATTTAATTTAAATGGTACTGATGGTTTTATTGCCGGAAATAAAGATGCTTTAGATATTATTCAAGATCATGGTTATCAGGGTAAATATATCATAATGCCAAATTTAGGAGTAGATGAAAATTTATTTTCTCCTCAATTTCAGCCACAGTTAAAAGAAAGTTTGGGGATAAATGAGGAAGATTTTGTAATTGGCTTTGTCGGTAGATTTGTTCTTGAAAAAGGTATTTTAACTTTAATAAAAGCTGTTAGTAAATTAACATCTAGTTCATGGAAATTACTATTGTTGGGTAGAGGTGAATTAAAAGATAAAATTTGTGCAGAAATGGCCAAGGTAGGTTTACAAGATAAATTAATTATTGTTCCGAGTGTTCCCCATGATCAAGTACCTTGTTATATTAATCTTATGAATACGTTGGTGTTACCTTCAGAGACTGATGATACTTTTAAGACTATCTCTGCTAAGGGATGGAAAGAACAGTTTGGTCATGTTTTAATTGAAGCAATGGCTTGTAAAGTGCCTGTAATTGGTTCAGATTCTGGGGAAATTCCCCATGTCATTGGTGATAGTGGCTTAATTTTTTCTGAAAAAAATGATACTGCTTTAAAAGATTGTTTACAAAGGTTAATTTCTGATCCTATTTTAGCTCGAAATTTGGGAGAAAAGGGTTATCAAAAGACTATGGAAAAATATACAAATAAAGCTTTGGCAAAAGAATTACTAAATTTTTATTATCAGTTATAGTAATACTTTTCTATATTACTTTATTTAATACAGATTAAATATTTAATAATAAACAAATTAATTGTAGTTTTAATTAATGAAAATTTTACAAATTATTCCGTCTATTTCGCTGGTTTATGGTGGTCCTTCTCAAATGATTTTAGGGTTATCTAAAACATTAGCAAATTTAGGTCATGATGTAACTATCATTACAACTAATTCTAATGGAGATCAAGGACAATTACCGTTAGATGTTCCTCTAAAAATTCCTCAGTTACAAGATGGTTATAGGATTATTTATTTTAATTGTTCTCCTTTTAAACGTTATAAGTTTTCTTGGTCTTTATTGAGATGGTTAAATACCCATGGAAAAGACTATGATATTGCCCATATTCATGCTTTATTTTCCCCAGTGAGTACTTTTTCGGCAATGATTTGTAGAAATAATAATATTCCTTATATTTTGCGTTGTTTAGGAACTTTAGATCCTAAAGATTTACAAAAAAAAAGAATGTTAAAATATTTTTATGGTAATTTGTTGGAAAAGCCTAACCTCGCTGGGAGTGTGGGGGTTCATTTTACGACACAAAAGGAAGCTGAGGTTTCAGAAACCTTTGGGGCAAAGGTTAATAATTTGGTTATTCCTTTGGGGGTTGAAATACCTGAAAGATTGGTTGATTGTGAGGAGATTTATAATACTTTTAGTCTTCCCCGTGATAAGGTGTTGTGTTTATTTATGTCAAGAATTGAACCTAAAAAGGGTTTGGATTTATTTATTCCGACTTTAGAAAGGCTATTGAGTCAGGGGCTAGATTTTCATTTTATTTTAGCTGGATCTAATCCTCAAGATCAAGATTATGTTGATAAAATAAATGGTCAAATTAATAGTTCTATTATTTTAAAGGAACATACCACGATCGCAGGATTTGTTAGGGGCAAAAATAAGATCGGTTTATTACAGTTAGCTGATTTATTTTTACTGCCTTCTTATTACGAAAATTTTGGGATTGCTGTGGCAGAGGCGATCGCACTTAGTACTCCAGTATTAATATCTAACCAAGTATATATCAGTGATGACATAGAAAAAGCTAACGCTGGTTGGGTATGTGAGTTAAACCAAGAAGATTTAAGCAATAAACTAATATTGGCATTGGAAAACCATAGCCAAAGGCAAGAAAAAGGGAATAATGGTTTAAATTTAGCTAAAAATAATTATAGCTGGAATGCGATCGCTCTTCAACTTATTAAGAAGTATGAAGAATTAAGTAAAAAAAAGTAAGTACAAATCCTTAGAGAAAAAACTTAATTAAGAATTAGAATAAAACTTTAGAATACTTAATGTACAAAGACTTGAAACTAAGTTATCGTAGAAATATAGATATAAAAAAGGTATTATTATGAACATATTTTCTAGGATAAAAAATAAAGAATTAAACTGGAATGCAATTATTCTCTGTACATTAGGATTTTGGCTAAGTGGAAGTATTTTATTAGACTTCGTGTTGATTCCCAGTCTTTCGGTTAGTGGCATGATGAATGAAGGAGCATTCGCCAGTGTGGGATTTTTACTCTTTGGGGTATTTAATCGCATCGAAGTAATCTGTGCCGCCTTAATTTTAACCGTTGCCCTTGTCTTTTATTTCAACCATCAATTGCCAGAAAAAAAACAAACTCTATTTCTAGTTTTCGCTAATTTATTGCTACTAATAGCCCTTGCCTATACCTACGTTTTTATTCCAGAAATGAGTGCTTGGGGACTATCAATCAATCAATTTAGCGCCAGTAGTCAAATGCCCTCGGAAATGATTTCTTGGCATGAAGGATATTGGTTTTTAGAAGGAGTTAAATATTTATTAGTAATTAATTTATTTCGTTGGTGTTACAACACTACTTGTCCTGTAAATCAAGTAACGATGAAGAACTAAACTTTGGCTACGGAAATTAATCAATAACCGAGATCGATTTCCGTAACTAATATATAAGGTTGATTTTTGGTAATTCCTTGCTAAAAAAGACTAATTAAGTTATGATTAATAGGGTGTTAAATCGCTCAAGGTTTATTCCGGGATGTAGCGCAGCTTGGTAGCGCGCCTGCTTTGGGAGCAGGATGTCGCAGGTTCAAATCCTGTCATCCCGATACTTTTTGTCTTCTTATAGTTTCTGAGTTATTCAGCAAACCCTAAGTTAAAATCCCAATTACTCAAAATTTTCCCATAGGTTCGCTATTGAGCAATTTTGGGGGGTGGAAGATGACTTAGATGGGAAACATCACCGTTTAACTCTAAGTTCCACTTATTATGGTCAGAATCTTGATTTAGCTTTACTAAACCACAAAGGGGAGTGTTGATAATTTGGTCTTTGTTTAATAAACCGAGGGCAATTCCCCTTACCGATAAACTGTGCCCTACAAACAAGATATTATGACAATATTGTCTGGTTAAAATATTTGCAATAGTGGCAGTACGTTTTTGGACATCCTCTAAAGTTTCAGGATATTGAGGAATAATTTGCGCTTGGTAATTTTGATCAATCAAAGGGTATTTTTCATGTAACTCTTGGATAGATTCTGTAACAGGTTTTTCATCCATCCAATTAGGATTATGCCATTCTCCTAAACCTGCTTCTACCTTTATGGGTAAATTGAGGTTTTTAGCTATGGGATAGGCTGTTTGAATTGCCCTTAAAAAAGGTGAACAAAAAATATCATCAATCTTTATATTTGGGTGTAGAAGTTTTTCGGCTAAAGTTTCGGCTTGAATTATGCCGTCATCTGATAGGGGTGGGTCATATTTTCTGGTTGCGGTGTTAAACCATTCTGGATAGACAAAGTCATGTCTATTTCCGTGTCTTAAAATCCAGATTGTTCTACTTTTTTTTGATTCCATAATCAAATTTTGTTAACCAACATAATCTCCACTTTCTGACCAAAATTTATTTGATTTACACCAATGGGAATTTTGGCTAAGGCGTTGGTTTGTTGTAGATTGACTAAGTTCCCAGAGTTGTGCAATCCTTGGGCTAGGGTAAATTGATAGATACCGTTAATAATTTCTGCTTTTCCCCAGAGATAGGTTTCCCTTTGACCATTGCTATGTAGATTATTTTGAGTTACGCTTTCTATAAAAGCGGGAGACTCATAGTTTGTGTTGTTTGATAATTTTGCGATCGCACTTTGCAAAAATCGCCAACAAATCACCATGGTAGAAACAGGATTACCCGGAATACCAAAATAAATTTTATGATTAGGAAAAACAGCAACGGTTAAGGGTTTTCCCGGTTTGATGCTCACTTTTTCCATTAATATTTCTCCCCCTAGTTTCCTTAACACTTCTGTAACATAGTCATAGTCTCCGACGGATACTCCCCCTGTGGAAAAAACAAAATCAGCTTTTTCGAGAGCATTAGCGATCGCCCCTTCTAATTTTTCCTTATCATCGGGAATAATGCCCATAGCCAAAGGTATAGCCCCATTTTGAGAGACAAAACTACTTAATAGGTATTGATTTGAATCAACCAATTTGCCCTTTGTTAAAATATCCGAAGGGGAAATTAACTCATCCCCAGTGGATAAAATAGCCACTAAGGGCGATCGCACTACTGGTACATTAGTTTTTTGAACCATTGCCAAAATAGCCATTTCTGGGGGATTGATTTTAATACCAGAAGTTAATAAACAATCATTAGCACGGTAAAAAGCTCCTTTTTTTCTGACAAAATCATTTTCCTTGGGAGAGTGTAATACTTTGACCAAATTCCCCTCTAGTTGAGTTTCCTCTTGTATTACAATGGTATCCGCTCCGGGGGGCATCATCCCCCCAGTAAAAATACGAGAACATTGTTTTGCGTTTACTGTTTTTTGGGGCACATAACCAGCCGGAATTTCCTCAATGACTTCTAAGATAATAGGTTGAGACGGCTGTGCTTTAACCACATCTTGAAATTTAACCGCATAACCATCCATCGCCGAATTGTCAGTATAGGGAAAATCGAGAGGAGAATAGATATTTTCCCCTAAAATACGATTAATTGCTTGGTTTAAATTAACAAATTCAGTTTCTTGTAGGGGTTTAACTTCATCAATAATTAGTTTAAATGCTTGATCCACAGATAACATAAAAAAATAGTATAAAAATACTTACCAAATAAATTTAATTGTCATAAATAACGGTTTTCCCTTTCTACCGCTTCAAACAACTCTTGAAAATTACCTTGCCCAAAACCTGTCGCCTCATTTCTGCGTTCAATTATTTCCAAGAAAAACGTTTTATCAGCAAAAATGGCTTTAGTAAAAGTTTGCATTAACAGTGACTGAGGTTTAGTGGCATTGCCATCAACTAAAATATTTTGCTCTTCGATACTTTTCCATTCCTCTGGTGTAAGAAATGGAATGAATCCATTTATCCCTTCTTCTCTCAATCTAGTATAGTAGGTTTTGGGAATAGAAAGAAAAGACAAAGTGCGATCGCACATCATTCTAACCGTTTCAATTATATTAGTTGATTTCAAAGCAAAATGTTGAATACCAGCCCCATTATTAGCGTCCAAAAACTCCTGAATTTGGGAAGTAGAAGAAGTAGGCTCATTAATATTAAATTGAACCCTACCATTAGCCGAAATTAAAGCCTCACTATACAATCCCGAATAAGAAGTTTCAATGGTAAAAGTTTGTTGTAACTCAAAACCAAAGAATTTTTGATAAAACTCAAGAGCCTTAGACAACTCACCACTACCCACATTTAAAACTAAATGATCAATACCCATAATATGATCATTAACCTGATTATCATTACCGCAAAAACCTTCTAACTCTTCTTGAAAATTCAACTCAGGCAGAAAAAAACAAAAAGGAATACCACAACTATTTTCAATCAAAGTATGTTCCACACAATCCCAACCAACAACCTTAGCAAATTTTAAAGAACCTTTCTTAAACCTAAACTCTTGGGGAAAACTAACAAAAATTTCCTCGAGATGGTTATTTTGAGTCCGAAAAGAATCAAGATTTTCCACACAGAAAGCCACATCAACAACCCCCGGAGGATGATTTTTCAAATATTCAGAAACTGGACTTTCATCATTAAGGGGTGAAGAAAAAACTAAAAAAAAGGAAGATTGATGACCAACAATTTCCGTATGAGTATGATTATTTTCTCCCTTGCCAAGATGTTGTAAACCCATTTTGTCCATAAACCAGTTACGGGTGTCAACTGAATCATGAACATAAAAATGAACATGGTCAACATCCATTAAACACAAATCACCTACCACAAACAATCTCCTATCTATTTAATAGCACAAATTACACCAAAGCGAATCAAGCCCATGCCATAGCCCTTGCTCATTAAAGGAAGAGACAAAGCCGCATTAATAGTTGGTAAACCGGCTTTTAAAAGTCCGATTACAGCTTGGGGGGTAATAGCAGAATCAATAACTACATTCCAAAACGGAGCCACAGCCTTAGACCAATCATCGGAGCAAATATTGTTAAACCCACATTCACGGGTAATATTTTCATATTCAGGCAAAGAGATAACGTAGGGTAAACAATAAACCTGATATATCTTTTCTAAATGGGTTCTTTCTTCTATGGTTAGTTCTCCGGGGGGAAAATTCGTGGGGCGATGACACCATGTCGCTAAAATTAATTTGCCTCCCGGTTTAAGAACCCGATAGCATTCTTGTAAAAATTTTCCCTTATCAGGCATATGTTCACCACTTTCTAAAGACCAAACCAAATCAAAACTATTATCAGCAAAGGGCATTTCTAAAGCATTGGCAACCTCAAATTTTATTTTTTGTCCCAGATTCATCTCTTCCGCCCTTTCGGTTGCCCTAGATGCCTGTACCGGAGATAAGGTAATGCCATGGGCATTTGTAACCGTCTGGGAAAATTTTTGTGTGAGGTATAAAGTACTACCACCAATACCACAGCCCACATCAAGAATTTTTTGGGGGGCGTTTTTGGAGGTGTGGACATCGGACCATGACAACAATTCTTCGATCAGATCAATTTGAGCTTGACGACGGTTTATTTTAGATTGACCATCTTCACCATAGTATCCATGGTGCATGTGTTCTCCCCAAATACCTTCCCATAATAGACTCGAATCATCATAGAATTTTTGAATTTGTTGATAAAGTTGATTGCTCATTGGATGTTTTGAATCTATACTGAATTACTCACAATTCTAATAGACTTATCTCTAGATTTGGTTTAAAGTTTCGCTCGTACGGAGAATTGATAGTCTCCTCCTACTTCTAATTGATAGTCTGAGTTTTCCAAGAAACGAGCAAGGGGTTCTTGTATTAAACTACGTCCAAAGGTAGGTTTTAGGGATAGTTTGCCTTGTAAAAAGTGCCATTCAAAATTCCATTGATAGCTACCGGCTTCTATTTCCCCCCTGATTTTCCCCGTGTGCCAAGATTGAGAAGTGATTTTGACTTGCGCAGTGGTTTCTGGTAGTGACATAAATTGAGTTAATCAAAAACTGAGAAATCTGAATAAAAAAGGTAATATTCCTGAAATGGCTTGGACAAATTGGGGATTTCCCCTTGATTTGTTGCTTTTTTCCTGTGTATCTTTTGCTTTTAGTAATTCAATAAAGTTATCCGCAAGGATGTAGCCTTGTTGATTGTTTTGCTTTTGGAATAGTCTTTGGGCTTTTTCAAAATCTTCAATGGCGATCGCACTTTGTCCATAACGAGAACGTATAATCCCCCGAGCTAAATAAGCCTCGGAAAAATCTGGATTAATGGCAATGGCACTATTATAATGTTCTAAAGCCCCTGCATAATTACCATTTCTATCTTCAATTAAAGCCCACTGATAAAATTGTTCTGGGGAGACTGCCTCAGGGGGAATACCGACAATGCCATTAACATAGGCAGTGGTTAAATCTGTATTACTAAAATTAGCATTGACAACATAGGCATTTCTTAAGTCAGTATGATTCAAAATTGCCCCAGTTAAATTAGCCCCTGTCAAATTAGCCCCATGGAGGGAAGCGCCACTAAGGTTTACATTGGTTAAATTAGCCCCCGTCAAATTAGCTCTACTTAGATTTGCTCCAATTAAATTAGCCCCTGTCAAGTCAGCCCCTGTCAAGTTAGCCATTACCAAACCAGCATCGCTTAAATCACATTCTTGACATTCTTTGGTACGCAATAACTGACTAACATGAGCCAGATTTTCCCCTTTGACTGGGGAGGAAAATAAATTGATTGTAATAAAGCTAGTTACTAAAATTAGCATTGACAACATAGGCATTTCTTAAGTCAGTATGATTCAAAATTGCCC
>PXEJ01000425.1 GCA_003566215.1 Cyanobacteria bacterium T3Sed10_376R1m
AAACCCTTATATGACGTATGTTTTATATTTTTTATATTAAACGGATAAGAATAGTCAAAATTCTTGCTGTATAACGATCATAGCTTCTTAAAGTTTAAATTAGTCTAAAGTACAGGTCTAAATTAAACAATGAGAATACATTACTTAACCCCTGCAAAACAATGGAGGGGTTTATTTTAACTTTACTCTAGGTGTATAGTAGAGATAACACAATGAATGTTCAGGAATTATGCGATCGCATTGACTTAGGTTAGGTTTTGCTGAAAGTGACAGATTCGGGCTGACAACAGACAACCCTAAACTTTGACTCTATTTGATTATCTAGGTAATGATTTTTTGTTTTTAACATAAAGCTGTCCGAAAAGAACGGGGTTTAAAACCCAATTATTTTGATAATTTTTTTATGTCAACAAACTAGGCAAAGACATTTGTAAATGTTTAACTAAAATTTCATCAGGTAAAGCCGTTTTGAGATGACTCCAGGGCAACACCTGTTCTATTTCCCAATTATCATGGACATAATATTCTAAATCAGGTAACTCCCCTTTCAACTCTTTAAAAGCCCTTTTATAACTACCCAGAGTATCCCCATATATACGAGTTAATTCTAACAACTTACTCAAACGCCGATCGCCCCTCGAAATTAAGCCTTGAATTACCGACCAATTATAACTTTCTGGGCGAAAATCCACCCCTGCCTTGCGCAAATTTTTCTCCAAATATTGTAAACGCTTCTTAGATTGCTTATTAATACCAAACCATTGAAAAGGAGTATGAGCTTTAGGAACAAAAGTACTACAGCCCAAGGTAGTTTTAAGGCGAGGAGATACCCTCTTAACCTCCCTCATCATCTCAATAGTCGCATCCAAGTCACTATTATCCTCTTGGGGTAAACCCACCATCCCATAAAACTTAATCGCCCTCAAACCACCACTTTGAGCATTAACTGCCGCCTCAATAATCTCCTCATTATCTA
This sequence comes from Cyanobacteria bacterium T3Sed10_376R1m, assembly GCA_003566215.1. Classification (GTDB taxonomy): domain Bacteria; phylum Cyanobacteriota; class Cyanobacteriia; order Cyanobacteriales; family Cyanobacteriaceae; genus Cyanobacterium. Next base: position 977 of record PXEJ01000425.1, read on the forward strand.
GCTTTTTATTAATAATCTCCCTAATTTTTGCCGAGCCACTTTCAATGGCAATGGTGATAGACTTAGTATCGCGCTTAGTCAGAGTCTGGGCTAATTTTTCCGTCACCGTATTCGTGCGCACCGAAGCAATACTCAAACGCACATCATCATACTTCGGTTTCATGATGTAGTCCAACAACTCACTAAATTCTGGGTGTTGGGTTACCGAAGCCCCCAACAAACCCAAACGGTTAGTAACCTTTAAACCCCTTTCAATGGCGGGAATCAGAGAAGACTCTAAACTAGCAGTGCGAAAAGGTAATGTAAGATAACTAGCCAAGCAAAAACGACACATTTCAGGGCAACTGCGCACCACCTCCACCATATAAATATTTTCCCATGCCGCCTTTTGCGTCACCACCGTAGAAGCAGATAAAATATTTCCTTTATAAGTTTGTTTTTCCACCGTGGCAGGAATTTGATCATTTATTGGTTTAATACCTTTAATTTTTCCCCCAACACTTTCATACTCAACTTCATATAAACTAGGGCAATAAATACCCCCTGTTTGAGCTAAATGAATTAACTTTTCTTCCCTATTACCATATCGAATTGCTTGGTAACTATCAATAAAATTACCAATTAAGTTTTCCCCATCACCTAATAAAATAACATCAAAAAAATCAGCAAAAGGTTCAGGATTAGCTGTTAAAACAGGACCACCACCAAAAATTAAAGGGTGATTTTCTGTTCTATCTTTACTATGAATAGGAATCTGTAATTTTTCTAAAAGGTCTAAAATATTAACATAGTCTAATTCCCAAGAAAAAGAAAAGCCAACTATCTCAGGATGACGAGGTAAGTTGTCTTGAATATCCGTGAATAAACGACTAACCATAACATCTTCACGGGTAGAAAAATTTGCCCAGATTAATTGGTAGCCTAAGCTCGTAATACCGACACTATATTCATTAGGGAAGGCAAAAACTAAAGGAATAGGATTATTATTTTTAGTAAGATTAGGGGAAAAAAGTAGCTTTTCTGAAGCAAATAAACTCATTGGTAATTATTAATATTTTTTTTAGACAGTAAAAATAGGGAAAAAGGGCAATAGTTTTGGGAAAATCAAAAAATTAAAGTTTTTTTTAACATTAACAAATGTTTAATTATTAATTTATTTGCTGTATATAAAATTATTGCATCTGAGTTAAGATAAGTGCAAAATATTGTTGTGGATCTGTCCAGTATTTTACTATATTTAATTCATGGGACTGTAGAAAATTTTCCATAGAAGTTAGGTTAAACTTACGGGAAATTTCAGTTAAAATAGTGTCATAGTTAGAAAAATTAATCTTTAAATCAAGTTTTTTGAAAAATACTTGATGGGCTTCTTGACATTTTAAATACATCTCAATTTGGGCTAATTTTTCATTATAAATAGCTTGATGTTGCCATAAATCAGGGTTAAAGTTACCTTCAAAGCGCCAATTAAGATGAGATAACATATTAAGATTAAAGTCGGCTGTAATATTTTGACTATCGTTGTAAGCCAGTTCGATAATATTTTTAGGCTTTTGTAAATCTATTCCTAATAAAAAATAATCTTTTGGTTGTAAAATGTCTCGTACTTCGTTAAAAAGGCGATCGCACTCCTCCTGAGTAAAATTACCTAGAGAACTACCCAGAAAAATAATCATTCTTGAAGATAAAGAAGAAGGAGGTAAATGTAATAAAGCCTGTTCATAAGTTCCTACCAAACCTAAAATAGAAAGATTTTCATATTCTCCTTGTAACTGCAAAGCTGTTTGTTGTAAGATTTCAGAACTAACATCAATAGGAACATATTGCCAAGGTTGTCCCAACTTTTCATAGGCAGAGAGTAAAAGTCTCGTCTTACTTGAGCTACCACTACCTAACTCTACCAGTTCACAAATTCCTGTAATATTAGTAATTTCAGTGGCAGATTGATTTAAAATAGCCATTTCCGTCCTAGTTGGGTAATATTCTGGCAAATCGCAAATTTGTTCAAATAATTGCGAACCAAGACGATCATAAAAATATTTTGGTGGTAAACTTTTGGGTATGGTAGTTAATCCTCTGACTACATCTTCTCCATTATCAACAATAGGGGAGACATTCGGTAAATATTGGATCTCTACTTTTCTTTCTTGATTCGTAAACAACATGAATAGAATACTTGATAAGGGGTCTAAGTTTAATTGTAATCATAGTAAGATCTAATTGGAAAGGCATACCCAAAACCTGATCATACAACGACATAACCCACTATAATTAAAGGTATTTGATTGATAACTGATTTAATATTTAATTATGACCGCTAATTCTAATCCCTCTGAACAGCAAAACGTTACTAATTTTTCAATGGATGATTTTGCTCAAGCCTTAGAACAGGAAAAATATGACTATCACTTTAGTAAAGGTGAAGTAGTAAAAGGCAAAGTATTCCAACATGACTCTAGTGGCGTTTATGTCGATATTGGCGGTAAATCCCCCGGCTTTGTACCTCTGAGTGAAGCCGCTTGGGAATCATTTACCGATGTTAGCGAAGTATTACCCATTGACGAAGAATTTGAATTTTTAATTATTAAAGAACAAGATTCAGAAGGACAAGTAAAACTATCTCGCCGTCAACTATATATTGATCAAGCATGGGATAACCTGGGTGAAATTGAAGAAAAAGGAAAAATTGTGCAAATGCTTGTCACCGGAGTAAATCGTGGGGGAGTAATTGGACAAATTGACGGATTAAGAGCTTTTATTCCTAGATCTCATCTTATCGAAAAAGAAGATCTTGATAGCTTAATGGATCAAACTCTTAGTGCTAATATATTACAACTAGATAGAGCCCAAAATAAAATTGTTTTAAGTCAGAGAAATATTGCTAAATCTACTGCCATGTCAGAATTGCAGGAACATCAAGTAGTACAAGGAAAAGTCGTTAAACTACAACCTTACGGTGTATTTGTGGATTTTGGTGGTGTGGCTGGATTACTGCACATTAAACAAATTAGTGGCGGACATATTGAATCAGTTAATAGCGTCTTTAAAATTGGTGAAGAAATCAAAGTAGTAGTAATGGAAATTGATACTATCAAAAACCGTATATCTCTTTCGACAAAAGTGTTAGAAACTTATCCCGGAGAATTTTTGGAAAAACGAGAATTAGTTATTACTAGCGCCGAGGAAAGATGGGCCAATCATCAAGATAAAAAACAAGATAATCCAACTTCTTAGATATAGCAATTTTATTATAATTTCGATCCGAAGCCCTGGGGTTTATTCGTTAGGGTTAATCATTAAAATCTCAAGAGATTAATTTTTTCTATCAATTAATAAATAATGGATAGTTACCAACAACTTGATTGTTTCTCTTGGGAAATATTCTTTGATCGAACTCAGGTTATAATTAGGGGAGTTTTTCGATGATAGTAAAAGAATTTAGTAAACAATTAAAGAATGATTTGGCCCTTTAAACCTAATACCAAGAAACAAATTGCAAAAATTGAGATCACTGGTGCCATTGGATCTCAGACCCGTGAAAACGTATTAAAAGCTTTAAAAACCGTAGAGGAGAAAAAATATCCAGCTCTATTATTACGAATTGACTCTCCGGGAGGCACGGTAGCAGATTCCCAAGAAATTTATTCTGCTTTAAGAAGGTTGGGAGAAAAGGTAAAAATTGTAGCTAGTTTTGGTAATATTTCTGCTTCTGGAGGGGTATATATTGGGGTTGGGGCAAATCATATTGTTTCTAACCCCGGTACTATTACTGGTAGTGTGGGGGTGATTATTCGGGGCAATAATTTAGAAAAGCTTCTAGATAAGGTTGGGGTTTCTTTCCAAGTTATTAAATCTGGACCTTATAAGGACATTTTATCTTTCGATCGCAATTTAAGTGAAGAAGAAAGAGACATTTTACAACAATTAATTGATAGTACTTATCAACAATTTGTCGAAACCGTTGCCGAGGGCAGAAATTTGACCGTAGAGACAGTCAAAAAATTTGCTGATGGTCGTATTTTTAGTGGTCAACAGGCTTTAGAATTAGGTTTGGTGGATAGACTTGGTAGTGAGGAAGATGCCCGTCGCTGGGCTTGTGAGTTAGTCAAACTAGATCCTGAAAAAACAGAATGTCATACTATCGAAGAACCAAAACCATTAATTAATCGTTTGCTTAATGGTCGTAGTCAGGTAAAATCAGGTGTAGGAAGTGCGATTAATTGGTTAGAATTTGAAATCGCCACCAATGGACAACCTTTATGGTTATATCGTCCTTAATTTATGATAATTCGCATTCAGTCGGGAAAGGAGTAAAGTAACCCATGTGGAAAGTACGGGCAATTAGAGGGGCAACTACGGCAGAAAATAATTCTCTTGAAGCCATGAGGGAGGCTATCAGTGAGTTGATGATTGAAATTGAAACTCGTAATCAACTTAATTATGATGATGTTATTAGTGTTATTTTTACCGCTACCCCGGACTTAGATGCGGCGTTCCCAGCTGCGATCGCACGAGAACGTCCCCACTGGGCAAATGTACCCCTTCTTGACTTACAGCAAATGAAGGTCGAAGGCAGTTTAAAATATTGTGTCAGAGTCTTGATATACTTTAACACAACAAAACCCGCCAACGAAATTTATCATCCCTATTTACGGAAAGCCCAAAACCTTCGCCCTGATTGGAGTCTAGCCCAGTTTTCTCGCTATTAATAATTTAGCGATTTTGCATCATGGGACAATTTCCCCGTCTTTGATTCATCATCTGGGCAAATTTCTCCCGTTGTTCAGAGGTCAAAACTCCTCGCATTTCCATCATACTCTCAAAACCTAAACTACGCATTCTTTGATTAAGGTTAGCGACAACTTGATTTTGGGCACGGATATTTTCTGCAGATTCATTTCCCGTCATCATGGTTTGTAGTTTTTGACGCTCGGTTCTCATTTCCCCTCTGATTTGGGTCATTTGAGGTTCATACTTCCCCTTAATTTGCTGCATTTGTTGTTTTTGTTCGGTGGTGAGGTTTAACTCTTCAATCAAACGAGTTTGTTTTTTTTCCCCTCCCCATCTGTTTTGAGCTTGAGCTAATTTCATTACATTGACATCTCCTTCTAGGGTAAAGGAGTTATTTTCTAATGCCATGGCACTTGCCCCAGTGGCAACAGTAATTAAAGCTGTGGTGGCAAATAAACGGTTAAGATACTTATTCATAATATTATGTTTTTCCTTGTCTGTGGTGTATTCTTGTTTGTAGGTTAAAGTTCGTTACTTAGGGTAACGTAATCAAATTCAGGATCATACTCTTGATCCTGAGCCATGGATTTATTCCAGCTATCAATCATAAAAGCCTCTAACTCAATTATCTCCTGTGCTACTTGAGGTATAACCCTTTGTTGGGTGCTAGTGGTTGCACCCCAGATCAGCAATGCTCCTGTAATCAAACCAGTGGGTAATAACCAGCTCCAATATCCTTTATATTGGGGAACTTCTCTTTTTTGAGTAGCGATGACTCTAAAGAGTAAATCTTCAGCATTGGTTTTTTCGCAAGGAGTAGGAGGACAATGACTTTGTAGGAAATTGACTAACCGTTCGTCTTCTTGGGTATTTTTTTCGCTGATTGATTTCATATTGTTACTCCCTTTTGTTCTAAGTATTGACGCATGGTCTTACGGGCATTGAATAACCTTGATTTTACTGTTCCCACAGGGATTGAGAGGATTTGTGCAATCTCTTTTTGTGGTACATCTTCGAGATCATGTAATACTAAAACCACACGATGATCTAATGTGAGATGTTCTAAGGCTTTTTGCACCAACTGTTGATAATGAATTTTTAATAGATGCCCTTGAATTGATTTAGATTCTGGGATAGACTGCTCAAGTATCTTTTTTTGTTGGCGGATTTTAGCTAGTTGTCGGCGGCGATCGCACGCAACATTCCAACAAATACGATAAAGCCAAGTAGCAAAGTAACTAGGCTCTCTAAGTTTAGGTAATGCTTTCCAAGCTTTTAAGAAAACATCCTGAGTTAAATCATCTAGTAATTCGCTACCACATAATTTATATAAAGTGGCTCTTACCTTGTGTTGGTAACGTTGATAAAGTACACGAAAGGAATTTTCGTCTCCAAGTTGACACTTCTGAATTAAATCGGAATCTGTCTCCTCAGTATGATCATCCGCTAACATTGTCATAAATCTTTGTTTTTTATTTGATTCACCCCTTTAGACAAGGTAAAACGGTCAAAGGTTCACTTTAGAAAAAACTTTAAAAATATTAAGTCCCTTGTTCTTCTACTTCTTTTTCCTCAGATTGTGCCTTAGATTCTTTTTTTCCTAAGTGCAAATCTTCCATTGTTTGCTCATAATCTTCTTTAATAAAATCTGTTACCTTTCCCATAGTTGAGGCAATACCATCGGAATATTTTTCGGCATTTTCTACCGATTCATTTTTAGCAATTAGTCTTTTATCCGCTAAAGTAATAACATTTTCGGGGGCTAAAAAATACACTCCATCCGTAATACCACGCCACCCATTAGAAGTAAATAAATAACTAATTATTTTCCCACTTTCTTGATCAAATAGATAATCAGTAATCACTCCGACTTTATTTCCAGAATCATTCCATAATTGGGCCCCTACTAAAGTATTTTTTAATTCAGATGATTTCATTTCCACTTCTGAATCGTAACTTACTAGAATACTGTCCTTACCAATACTTTCAATTTGTTCCCATAAAAAATAGCATTTTTCTCTTCCTAATAAACCTGATTTTGAGATAATTCCTTTTACTTGATGTTTCTCTAAATCTAATAAAATATTTGCTAATTTACCTACATTTTCTGTGGTTGTATAATTAATAATAAGACGATCTATTAATTTATTTCTATTTAATCCTGATTTATCCATAGCCTTGACCTAAGTAATAAAATATTAGAAACTATTCTAGCAAAAAAAATATTAATTATTTTATAATTGTTAATGATTAACATTTTAATTATATAAAAATATCAAAGTAATATCTAATGAAAACTCATAATTATTTTTTATCTTCTAAGATTTCAGTTTTAGTTCTCAGCGTACTAACAACAGTGACTACCATGGCAATTAATGAGCGAAGTGCGATCGCAGGGCGATATTCATCAACCTCATCAGAAAATCAAACATCTCAAATCAATCGCAATATTTTCTTTGTCTATACCCCCCTAAGTTTCACCCTAAAGGTTGAATCCCTAGAACAATTTGCTAACACAGGAACAATAAATCGAAATCTACAGGGCTACTTAAAACTAGCCAAAGTAGATGAACAACAAAAAGAACTATTTAGAAACGCCCTTAACACCCCCATAGAAGTAGATCCAGTCCTACTCTCTCGCATATTAAACACCGAAGAATCAGAAAGACTCTTAAACTACATCGGCACAGTAATAAACATTCAAGGAGGAAATAACGGAAAATTTTTATTAAGAGGAGCAATAATCAAATCAGCCCTAGAACCGGGAGGACTAAGTTTAATAAACATTCTTAAAAATTTAGCCGTCGATGTTCAAATAGACATCGAAAAAATTTTACGGTACTCCCAACAAGTACAAACAGTCTTAAACGCCAGTACCATATTTGAACAAGAAGTCATCAGAAGATCACAAATAGAAGCCACAGCATCACAAAACATTAACTATAGTCAACTGCCCGACATTAGAAAATCAGGAAATATCCCCTTTAACAACGAAACCATTAATCTATACGACAACTCTCGACAAAGACAATTTTATGCAGAAATATATTATCCCACTCAAATCAGAGAAAACACCCCCATCATCGTAATATCCCACGGATTTAGTTCCCGCCCCGAAGACTTTAACATTAGAGCCGAACATCTAGCATCCTACGGTTACTTTGTAGTTATGCCCCAACATAACGGCAGTGACATCAAACAAACAGAAAACTTTTTAGCAGGTTTTACAAGGGAATTATTTGTCAGAGAAGAATTTATCGATCGCCCCCTAGACATAACCTACACTTTAGATGAAATAGAA
>PXEJ01000267.1 GCA_003566215.1 Cyanobacteria bacterium T3Sed10_376R1m
CTTCTTGGTATTGTCCTAGAGACTGATAAACAATGCCTAAATTGTCTAAACAACTGCCTTCTAATTGTTGATAGTTGATATTTTGACAGATAGCTAAGGCTTGTTCCTGAAAGGCGATCGCCTCTCGGTATTGTCCTAGAGATTGATAAGCATTACCTAGATTGCTTAAAACACTTCCATATCTTGCTTGATCAGGGTTGGATGCTTGTTGATAGACTATTTGTAACTGTTGATAAGCATCTCGTAGAGTGGTGTAATACCCTTGCAGTCTCAGAAAATTATCTACTTGCCATAAAACATCCAACGCTGTATCACAATTGCTCAATTCACAGTGATGATAGAAAAGTTCAAGGTAAGGTTGTGCTGTCTCGAAACTGTTAATATCGATTCGAGAGATAGATTGATAATAATCAATGGCTTGTTGATGAGCAATTGAAATGCTTGACTTTTCTGTAGCACAATATAGAGCATATTCCCTGTCAATGGGTTGAACAAACTGAAAATAACGTTTGTTTTCCACTAGATTTGCTTCTAGTAGCAAACTGTCAACTAATTTTTGCAATTCTTCCTCAACATCTGTACCTGTTTCCCCTGAAGCCATATAAGAAGCGGCGATGTTATCAAAGGGAAGGCGATACACGCTTAGTTTTTCCCAGAGTTGACGTTGCAAGTCGGTTAACTTAGATAATGTTACTTTTCGAGACTCGATATACTTGATGTTTATCTGGGATAGCCATGTTTCTATTGCTTCAGTGAACAATCTTGCTGCCATCATATACACTCAGCTATTGACGATTAGGAGTTTAACATTTTTTTAAAGGTAGAGCAAATAAATTGTTTTGTTTGCTAAACAGCGGTTTTTTATATGACTATTAGTTTGCCAGTACTAAGGGCGATCGCACTATAACTTTTTCCGAACCATACCCTTTGCGATCGACCAAGTTAATTCACCATTGACATCCATCAAAAGCCTTTAGGATTTTTTCTATTGAAAACCGGTTAACTAATCACCATCGCAACTAAAAAAATAGCCTTTTACCTCAAGGAAGACGATCAACTCGATGAGGAATCTTGTGTTTTTCTGATAAAATCTTAATGAAACTTTAAAATATGTAAAATAAATTAATAATTAAATGAAAATATTAGTAGTAGGAGCAACAGGAACATTAGGAAGACAAATTGTGCGCCATGCCCTAGATCAAGATTATCAGGTTAGATGTTTAGTAAGAAGTACAGGAAAAGCAAGTTTTTTAAAAGAATGGGGGGCAGAGTTAGTCAGGGGGGATATTTGTAAGCCTGAAAGTTTAGAATCTGCCTTAGAAGGTGTTGATGCAGTGGTAGATGCGGCAACGGCAAGAGCAACGGATTCATTGAGTATTAAACAAGTGGATTGGCAAGGAAAAGTTAATTTAATTCAGGCAACTCAAAAAGCTAACATCAACCGTTACATTTTCTTTTCTATTATTAATGCCAAGGACTTTGAAAATGTTCCTTTAATGAATATTAAATATTGTACTGAATTATTTTTAAAAGAATCTGGTTTAAATTATACTATTTTTCAATTAGCTGGTTTTATGCAGGGGTTAATTCCTCAATATGGGATTCCCATTTTAGATAATCAACCTGTGTGGGTAAGTGGTGAAAATACGCCTATTGCTTATATGAATACCCAAGATGTTGCTAAATTTGTCATTAATGCCTTAGAAAATCCCGCTACCGAAAAAAATACGTTCCCTATTATGGGTAATCGTGCTTGGACTGGGGAAGAAATTGTTAAACTATGTGAACAGTTATCAGGAAAACAGGCTAAAATTTCTCGTATTCCCATTCGTTTATTAAGATTTTTAAGGGGTTTTACCCGTTGGTTTAAGTGGACGCTAAACGCTTCTGATCGTCTTGCTTTTGCTGAGGTTTTAGCTAGTGGTAAACCGATGAATGCACCCATGAAAGATGTCTATGAAAAGTTTGACATAAATCCTGATGAAATTACCAGTTTAGATGAATATTTAAAAGAATATTTTGATAGAATTATGAAGAAAATTAAGGAAATTGACTACGAACAAAGTAAGAAAAAACGTAAGAAAAATAGTTTTTTTAAGTAAGAATCTTGATAACAGGCACGATGCCTGTTTTACTACCTCAAGACATTGAAGATATTGAAGATATAATAATGATATTAGGGAAAACTAAAATGATTACTGCGGTTGTGGAAACATTTGCTGAATATTCTCTATTTTTTCTTTCCTTACGAACCATCGTTTATTTTTATTACGCCTAAAATATGACTGAAACTCAAGTAAGTGCGATCGCACCTAACATTAGGGATGACTTTCCGATTTTACACCAACAAATCAACGGTAAACCTTTAATTTACTTTGATAACGCAGCCACTTCCCAAAAACCACAGGCAGTCATTAACGCTCTGCGTAACTACTATGAATTTGATAATGCCAATGTCCATCGGGGCGCCCATAGTCTTAGTGGTAGGGCAACAGATGCTTATGAGGGAGCAAGGGATAAGGTGGCAAAATTTATCAATGCCCGTAGTCGTAACGAAATCGTCTATACCCGTAATGCCAGTGAAGCCATTAATATTGTTGCCTATAGCTGGGGTTTAGAAAACCTCAAAGCAGGGGATGAAATAATTATCAGTGTAATGGAACATCATAGTAATATAGTTCCTTGGCAGATTATTGCCCAAAAAACAGGGGCGGTAATTCGTTTTGTGGAATTAACCCCCACCGAAGAATTAGACATGGAACAATATAAAGGGTTTCTCAACGAAAAAACTAAATTAGTTTCCCTTGTCCATATTTCCAACACCCTCGGTTGTATTAACCCCGTAGAAGAAATTATCACCCTTGCCCATCAACAGGGTGCAAAAGTTTTAATTGATGCTTGTCAGAGTCTGCCCCATTTACCCATAGATGTTCAAAAAATGGACTGTGATTGGTTGGTGGGTTCGGGGCATAAAATGTGTGCCACTACAGGTATCGGCTTTTTATATGGCAAAGAAGAAATCTTATTAGCTATGCCTCCGTTTCTCGGTGGGGGCGAAATGATTGGAGAAGTATATTTAGACCATTTTACCTGTGGGGAGTTGCCCCATAAGTTTGAGGCTGGAACCCCTGCTATTGGCGAGGCGATCGCCCTTGGTAGTGCAGTTGACTACCTAAGTAATATAGGTATGGAAAATATTCACCAATACGAAGAAGAATTAACAGCTTATCTTTTTAAAAAACTAAATCAAATCCCAAACTTGCAAATTTACGGCAACCAACCAACCCCAGATGGCAAAGGTAGAGCCGCCCTTGCTGCTTTTAATGTCAAAGGTATTCACGCCAGTGATTTAGCCACTCTCCTTGATAATGAAGGCATAGCCATCCGCTCAGGGCATCATTGCACCCAACCCCTGCATCGCTATTTAGAAATCTCAGGCAGTGCTAGGGCTAGTTTATATTTCTATAATACCCGTGAGGAAATTGATACTTTTATCATCGCCCTCCAAGAAACCATTAGTTTTTTTCGTGAGATGCTGTGAGCTACCCACTCTGACGTGACGGTAAAGTATCGGCTTCCTGCTCAGAAAACAGCGTACTAGTCGATTTCTTCCGTCCTCCATTCTCAGGAGTTACAGTTTGGCGACAGGCTTTATCCCCCATTCTAGAGCTAAGGAGCGGTATTCAGATTTTACATCCGAATCTTGTAAGCCACGTCCCACGCTAATTTTGTGAGTGTTTTTAATCGAAAATACAGCGTGGGACTTCTTTTACCATTCACTTAAAAGTTATTCATACAACCATTGCTTCATGGTATTTTCCCATGAACAAAGCTCATCTTCTTTAAACCATAAATTAATTTCTGTTTGGGCAGTTTCAATAGCATCAGAACCATGAATTAAATTACGTCCGATACTTACCCCAAAATCACCTCTGATAGTACCCGGTTCGGCGGTTAAAGGATTAGTCGCTCCAATAATCGTACGGGCAGAAGCCACAACTCCTTCTCCTTGCCATACCATCGCCACCACAGGAGAAGAAATAATAAAATCTACCAAGCTACCAAAAAAAGGACGCTCTTTATGAACATCATAGTGTTTTTCAGCTAATTCCCTAGACACAGCCATTAATTTTAAACCCACAAGAGTAAAACCTTTTTTTTCCAGACGTTGAATAACCTCTCCCACCAAGTTACGTTGTACACCATCTGGTTTAATCATTAAAAAAGTACGTTCCATAATTTATTCCTTCATAAAGTTAAATAACATTCCCTAAAAAAGATTACCTTAGATGTTGCAACTTTTTTCAAGTTTTCTTATTTTCTGCAATAGCAGTCCTTAAAGAATTAGCGTTATGGTAAAAATAATTTAAATTGAAGTCCTTGTTATTGTAATTAGATATTCCGTCATGAATAATATTTTAATTTGGTTTCGTAACGATTTACGAGTCCATGATCAAGAATGCTTACACCAAGCTATCAAAAATAATGCAAAAGTAATCATCCCAGTGTATTGTTTTGACGATCGCACTTATACAACTACTTCATTTGGATTTGCAAAAACTGGTAAATTTAGAGCTAAATTTACATTAGAATCTGTTGCTGATTTAAAAAAATCTTTACAAAAATTAGGTAGCGATTTAGTAATAAAAAAAGGATTACCAGAAAAAATAATTACTGAATTAGCCATTAAATATAACATCGATAGAGTATATTTTTCTCAAGAAGCTACCTTTGAAGAAGTAAAAGTAGAAAATAAACTAATCAATAACCTTGAAAAACATAATATAAAAACAGAAAAAAATTGGCAAAGTAGCCTTTATTATCCCGAAGATTTACCCTTTGAAATAAATCAACTTCCTGATTTATTTACTAACTTTAGAAAACAAATAGAAAAAAAATCAGAAGTTTACGAAACCTTTCAATCTCCCTCACAATTACCACCATTACCATCTCCCATTGATTTAGGAAAAATTCCCACACTACCAGAATTAGGACTAGAAGATTTTATTCCTAGTCCAAAAGGAGTATTAAATTTTATTGGTGGTGAAACAGAAGCAATTAAAAGATTAAAATACTATCTTTGGGAAACAGATTATATTAGTAAATATAAAGAAACTCGTAACGGAATGCTAGGGGGAAACTATTCTTCCAAATTTTCTCCTTGGTTAGCTAATGGTTGCCTTTCTCCCCGTTTAATTTATACAGAAATTGAAAAATATGAACAAGAAAGAGTTAAAAATGATTCTACCTATTGGTTAATCTTTGAACTTTTATGGCGTGATTTTTTTCGTTTTACCTGTCTTAAATATGGCTCAAAAATATTTTATAAATCAGGATTACAAGGGCTAAAAATTCCCTTTCCAGAAAATTGGCAATTATTTGACTTATGGCGTGAGGGAAAAACAGGTTATCCTTTAGTAGATGCCAATATGAAAGAGTTAAAAGAAACTGGTTTTATGTCTAATCGAGGAAGACAAAATGTAGCGAGTTTTTTAACAAAAAATTTAGGTATTAATTGGCAGATGGGAGCCGAGTGGTTTGAATCATTGCTTATCGATTATGATGTTTGTAGTAATTGGGGTAATTGGAATTATACCGCTGGGGTGGGTAATGATGCCCGAGGTTTTCGTTATTTTAATATTCCCAAACAGTCAAAAGATTATGATAGAAAAGGTGATTATTTACGCCATTGGTTGCCCGAAATTGCTTCTATTAAGGGTGACAAAATCCACGAACCTTATAAACTATCTCAAGAAGAACAAAAACAATTTAAGGTACAATTAGGGGTGACCTATCCTCATCCAATTGTGGACTTTTTTAAGTCCGTTAAATATAATGAAAAAATTTATTTAGGTGCTACTAAATGAGTACAGTTTTAATTGTGGAAGATGACCCCATTAATCTAAAGGTTTTTACAAAAATTCTTTCCAAAAGAGGGGGTTTAGAGGTAACGGGCACAGAAAATGTGGATGAGGTAATTGCGATCGCAACTTCAGGAAAAATAAAAGTAATCTTGATGGATGTATCTCTCTCAAATAGTTACTATAAAGGGCAACCAGTAGATGGCATTAAAATCACTCAAATTTTAAAGGATAACCCCACAACCCATCATATACCCATAGTATTAATTACCGCCCATGCCATGGAAGGAGACAAGGAAACCTTTTTGGGTTTAAGTGGTGCTGATGGTTATATTACCAAGCCCATATTAGACCAAGTTGATTTTGTAAATCAAGTAAAAGCCTTTATCCAGCATGGAACAAAAAAATAGATAATTGCACCAGCTTAAACCCACGTCGAAACGACAATATTTTTTTCTTATTTTATGACTTAAGCCAAATTTTCTTCACCCTCGATGACTTGTGCAGAAATTATTTTATCTTCTGCGGTTAGTTTTTCTAAAACCTCTGCACCTTCAGTAACATAACCAAATACAGCAAATCTGCCATCCATGAGATTGTACCCTGGGGGCGTTACCTCTGTATCAAACTTAAAGAAGAAAAATTGAGATGAACAACCATTAGGATCTATACTAGGACGAGCCAAAGCCACCGCACCATAAGCATTAAAAGGTAATACTGGTTGGGCTAGATAAAGACCTACATCTTCGGTGGTAAAACCATAAATAGGTTCAGACTCCCCTTGTACTAATACTTCTAAAGGAATGGCTCGATATTTATTAGTTTCAGGATCAATATAGCCCACTTCTTCCCCTTCTGGATCACCTGTTTGAATTACATAGAAATCTTCTGCCCGGATGAAAGGCAAGTTATTATAAAATTTCTTTTGTACCAAGTCCACAAAGTTTCCCCCTGTAACCGGCGCACTATAACCATCGACAACGATTACCATATCCCCCTGAGTTGTGGCAATTTGAACCTTAGCACGTCCTTTTAGTTGAGGTAAATAGGAATATTCCTCGGGTACCTCATAGGGAAAACCTGTTACCATGCCTTCTTCTAGTTCGGTGATATTAGCTAAGATATTAGCTCTAGTGGCGAGAATCTCATCTCTTTTTTGTCCTGCCACTAACTCCTGTAGAATTTCTACATCTTCTACCACAGCATTTACCAATTCATTAGCCCTATCCCGA
The DNA here is from genome assembly GCA_003566215.1 of Cyanobacteria bacterium T3Sed10_376R1m. Classification (GTDB taxonomy): domain Bacteria; phylum Cyanobacteriota; class Cyanobacteriia; order Cyanobacteriales; family Cyanobacteriaceae; genus Cyanobacterium. The sequence continues at coordinate 7,094 of PXEJ01000267.1, forward strand.
AATTCGGGAGGTACATCTTGAGCAATATCTTTTCCGTGTAATTGTAAAGCAAAAGATGCGTTTCTAACATATTTTTCTAAAGTTTTCCATCGTTTAGAACGCAAACTTCGTTCTATTTTTTCGATGTTACTTTGAACAACTCTAATCTCCTTATTGTCAATGGGTAAAGCATAACGTAGAATTGCCTCTGGATCTGTGATGGCATCTCCCTGAGCTAAAATACTCTTTCTAGGGACATCTGCTAGGGCATTTTGCCATGATACAGGACTAAGGGCGATGGTCATCGCTAATACTAACACCATTGCAACTGTTATTCTTGTTAGTCGTTGCCACCAAATAGATTTCATAATCAAAAATTTTTTTTAAACTCTTTACTGCCATTATTTCACAAACAGTGAAGCATGAAAAAAATTCACCGTTACAATACGTCACAACGCTTTATTTTCTGTACAAATAATTTCTTGGGGAAAACCGCACCAAAGTAAAAATATTACAGCTAAAAAATAATTAGAATAGGAAAAGATAATAATATTAAATTTTTCTACTTAAGATTCTCAGCATAATGAAAATAAATCCTGGTTCTATTTATAATTGGTATCGTAATAGTATTCGTAATCCTAAGTATCGTTGGTGGATGATATTAGGTTCATTGGCTTATTTGTTAAGTCCTATTGATATATCCCCTGATATTATTCCCATTGTGGGTCAAATTGATGATTTTTTAGTGGTTTCGATTATGATTTCGGAAATATCTCAATTACTTTTAGATAAGATGAAGAATAAAAATTTATCGAAAGATAGTTTTAAACAAGATGATAGTAAAGAGGAGGGAAAAACCGTAGAAGTTGAGGCTGTCTCTTTGGATTAGTTTTTTTATGGCACTTTTTACTCGAAGGTTTTCTATTTTTTTTGTTTTGTATGTGACACTATTTCTTGGTGGCTCAAAAGCTTCTTCTACAGACTTTGTGCAAAAAGAGCTATTTTCTGGGGTAGTTAGTTTACGCTTAAGGAATGGTGTTTGGAGATTGCTTGATGATAGTCCTATTTTCCAAGATATTTTTTTAGATTTAAATTGTGAAAATAGTGTTTGTGAATCGGACATTTATGGCTGGGCTCCAAAATATAACCAAGATGTGGAACATAAAGGAACAGTTAGTATATCAAAGAAAAATAACTATTGGCAAATTGAGGCTGATTTAGAAATAAGGGCTAATCCTTTTACCATGGAAAGTAATTTGGCAAGGTATTCTATTGAGGTTTTACCTTTGTCCGAGGATGAGTTGATAGGCAACTACCGAGGTAGTTTGAATGGTCGTTTTTTATTGGGGAAGGTAAAGGGAAGCATTCGAGAAAGTAATATTCAAAAGGTGACTGATTTTGTGCCGATTGAATCCCAAGAGCATCCTCGTTTAATTTTTAGAAATTCTGACCTAGATGATTTAAAAGCCAAGATTGATACTGTTACGGGAAAGGCGATTTTAAATCGTTTGGAGGATACTTTAAAGGGGGAAATTTTCTATACTGGTTATGGTTTGAATGGTGGTTCCCATGGTGCCGGATATTGTTTTTTGGGGTTGTTAAAGGATGATGTTAGTTTGGCTCAAAAAGGGTGGGATGTGGTTCAAGATGCGATCGCCCTTAGCCGAGGTATTAATGAGAATGAGAACTTAAGAATATTAGAAAGATCAGGATTAGTTATGGGGGTAGCCATTGCCTACGACTTATGTTATCCCCTTTGGAATGATGAACAAAGGGCAAATTTAACCAAGTGGTTAGCAGGGCAAACATTACAACTAGCTCAGGGAGGAGGAAGAGGCTGGAATAATCACACCGTTAGTAATTGGAATGTAAGAGCTAGAAGTGCTGCAGGTA
>PXEJ01000431.1 GCA_003566215.1 Cyanobacteria bacterium T3Sed10_376R1m
GCCTTCGCAGCCATTCGTTTAGGGGGAGTCGAAAACTTTTTAAAAACTATTGAAATTGCCTCCAAAATTCCTTCTACTAGCTACTCTTACGATCGCGCTACCAAGTTAGCCCAAGATGCAGAAGAACAAATAGTCGAAATAGTTACAAAATTAGTAGAAAATCGTGACTGGACACAACTAGCCAACTTATCCCGTCAAATTCCTAACAATAGCTCCCTAGATAAAAAAGCCAACAGTTGGTCAACTCTCGCCAGTGCAGGGCGCAATGCAGAGTTAGGAACAATTACTTCCCTTGACTTAGCCATTAATCAAATTAAAAATATTTCCAGTGATAGTGGCGTATTTAAAGAAGGGAGAGAACTACAAAAAAGATGGACATTACAAAAAGAAGATTTAGTCTATCTCACCGAAGCTAAAGACTTAGCTCGTCCGGGGGATGTAACGGATTTACGTCAAGCCATCACCAAAGCAGAATTTATCAGTAACGAAAACCCCCTCTATTCCGAAGCCCAAAGGGAAATTCAAAAATGGCGTAGGGAAATTCAAGTACAAGAAGATCAACCCTATCTCAATCGAGCCAAGCAGTTAGCCCAAGGAAATAATGTTGACGCATGGCAAAAAGCGATCGCCCAAGCCGACGCAATAGGCTCCGGCAGAGCCTTACATTCAGAAGCTAGAAACCTTATTTCCCAATGGACAGCAAACATTCAACGGGTAGAAGACCAACCAACCCTAAACCGTGCCATCTCCTTAGGCAACAACAAAGACTATCAAGAAGCCATTAACGTAGCTAGTCGCATCAGTAGAGGTAGAGCCCTCCATAACGATGCCCAAAATCGCATCAGAACATGGCGGCGCGAAATTACTGCCCAAGAAAATCTCGCTCAAGCCTACAACATTGCCCAAAATCGAGATCCTCAATCTCTATCCCGTGCCATTACCATTGCCCGTCGTATCCCTTCTTCTGCTGATGTGGCAGGACAAGGCAATGTGGCTGTTAATCGTTGGTCGGAACAATTACTCGCTAATGCCAGACGTATTGCATCTAATTATGTGCGATCGGATCTTCAAGAAGCCATCACCATCGCCGAAATGATTCCCTCAGGCAGTAGTGCTTATAACCAAGCCAGACAAGAAATTCAAGCATGGCGTAGGGAATTAAATCCCCCCGCAACCCCCCCTCGCAATACAAGTCCTCGTAATACCAATCCTCGTAACAACACCTCCGAACCAGTCGAACCCTTTCCTCCCGAGCCCACCCTATCAGACACTAACTTTTATTAACTTGTACCTTGATTACACACTAGAAACTTTATGATATTGAGATAATTGATTATTTTGTCCTTTATACTTTTTTGTTATGAATATTGCCATTAAAAAACCGATCTTAGTTTCTGGTGTTAGTCTCTCTTTTCTTCTTTGGTTTTGGCAAATTTTTTCTAACTCCGTGGGAGAATTTGCCGAAATCGGATTTTGGAGCTTGATTTTATTGAGCAGTTTACTTGTATTTATTCGTCCGAAAAAAGAAAAAATTCATCCCCCCACTATTTCCCTAACTCCCATTACCTCGGAAATTTTAGAAGAAACAAAGCATCAGGTAGAAACACTAATTAATTTGTTAATCAATGAAACAAATAATTTTACCCCTAACAATTTAACCTTATCCCCAGACACCTTTAAAAAACAACTATCTTTAATACAGTCTAAATACCAAGATAAAATCCAATCCCCCAACACTTCAAAAGCAGAAATTGTCATCTTAAGTAATAATCAATTAAATAGTAATATTCTCAAAAATATCTTAGAAAAAAATGAGAACCTCAACAGATTTACTTATCAAACCATTACTATTTCATCCTTAGATCAAGATAAATACAACCAATTACTATTAAACTATGATTTAGTTTTATTTCTTATACAAGGAGATATAACCGAGTCAGAAAAAGAAATCCTTAAAGAATTAGCCCTTAAAAGACAACAAATAATTCTAGCCTTCAACCAGACAGAGTATCATATTCCCGAAGAAAATAAAGAGATCTTAAAAAAAATAGAAAACAACACAACAAATATAATTCCTCAAGAAAATATCATTACTATTAATACAAATAATCAAATAGTAAAAATTAGAAAATATAGTAATGAAAAAGACTATCAAGAATCCTTAGAAACACTAGAAGCAAACTGTGAGAATTTAATTAACAAACTGACCACAAATAATGATCAGCAAAATCTATTTATAACCACTGCCTACCGTCGAACTTGTCAACTAAAACAAAACATAGAAGTAGAAATAAATAGTCTCAGAAAACAAAAAGCCTTACCCATAGTTGAAAAATACCAATGGATAGCCGCTAGTGCCACCCTAGCCAATCCTTTTGCAAGTTTAGATTTATTGGCTGTTGGTGCAATTAACACTCAGATGATAATTGATTTAGGAAAAATTTATCAGCAAAAAATAACTCTTAATCAAGCCCAACAAATTTCCCTAGAATTAGCCAAATTAATTATTAATTTAGGCATAGTAGAAATTTCTACTCAAACCATTACCACTATTTTAAAAACAAACACTATAACCTACATTGCAGGGGGTGTAATTCAAGGAATTAGTGCTGCTTATTTAACTAGAATTTGTAGTCTGAGTTTAATAGAATATTTAGAAAGTCAACAAATAAATGTTAGTACTAATAATAGCAAAATAAATTTGCAAAATATTAAAGAAAAATTAGAAAAAGTATTTAAAGAAAACCATAAACAAACATTCATTAATAGTTTTATTCAAAAAACAACCCACAAATTAGGATGGAAAACTGTTTAGTAGAAAAAAATGTCAAAAAAAACTCTAATTGTTTTTACAAGGTATCCTGAGCTAGGTAAAACAAAAACTCGATTAATTCGGGCGATCGGGGCAAAAAAAGCAACTAATTTACAGCGTAAAATGACCGAAGAAACTTTAAAAAAAGTAGAAAAAATTACAGAAAATATTAATATACAAATTTATTATACAGGGGGAAATTTATCTTTAATGGAAGATTGGTTAGGGAAAAAATGGAGTTTTGTTGAACAAATACAAGCTGATTTGGGGCAAAAAATGTATGGAGCTTTAGAAGCTAATTATAACCAACAAAAAAAACCTGTTATTATTATTGGTATTGATTGCCCTTTTTTAGATACTAATATTCTACAAGAAGCATTAACAGCTATTGACCATAATGATATGGTTATCGGCAAGGCAGAAGATGGGGGGTATTATTTAATAGGATTAAAGCAACCTATCAAGGAATTATTTACTGGCATTTCTTGGAGTACAGATCAAGTTTATAGTCAAACGATTAAAATTGCCTATCAATTTAATTTATCTGTCTATAATTTACCTATTTTAAGAGATATAGATAGACCTGAAGATTTAGCTTTTTATACTTAAATTAATAATAAATTCTGATATATTAGTTTTCTCTAAATTCTAGTAAATAAAATTATATCGTTATGAGTAATTGAGATTTTTTAATGTGTCTATTAATTTAAAGAAATGTTATAGAATAAAAATATTCGTATCTTTTAATAGGATTTAATTAATGAGTACTTCTAAAAATGTTTTGGGAAATCCTTTGGAAATTTGTTGTAAATCTCCCGTGACGGGTTTTTATCGTAATGGGTGTTGTGATACTGGAGCAGAAGATTTTGGTTTACATCTAGTATGTGCTAAGGTGACAGCGGAATTTTTGCAATACAGTAAGGCACAAGGCAATGATTTAGTAACCCCGATGCCAATGTATAATTTTCCCGGCTTAAAACCGGGTGACAAATGGTGTTTATGTGTTTCCCGTTGGCAAGAGGCATTGGATGATGGATTTGCACCGCCCATTGTTTTAGCTTCTACCCATGAAAAAACTTTGCAATTTATTCCCCTTGAAGTGTTACAGGAGCATTCTATCTAAAAAAATTCATAAATTTGTGGTATGCCATAAATTTATCAAATCTTATTTATAGTGATATGGAAGAAAAAAAGTAAGGTGGGGAGTGTCAATAAAAGTTTAATGAATGCTATTGATTATTTAAGAATTAGTTTAATTGATAAATGTAATTTTCGTTGTCAATATTGTATGCCAGAAGATCAAGAATTAACTTATCTTTTGGAGCAAGATTTTTTGACAAAAAATGAGTTATTAACTTTATTAAAAGAGGTATTTATTCCTTTAGGATTTAATAAATTTCGCCTGACTGGAGGAGAACCTTTATTGCGTCCTGATTTGCCAGAGATTGTGGCAGAAATTATTAGTTTAAAAGCAACGCAGGATTTATCTCTAACTACCAATGGATTTTTATTGACTCAAAAGGCAGAGTCATTATTTAAGGCTGGTTTAAAAAGAATTAATATTAGTTTAGATTCTCTTAATGGGCAGACTTTTGAGCAAATTATAGGTAATCATGGTAAAAGTCGTTGGGAAAAAACTTGGGCAGGAATTTTAAAGGCTTATGAAGTTGGTTTTAATCCTCTTAAATTGAATGTAGTCGTAATTCCGGGGGTAAATGATCATGAAGTTTTAGATTTGGCACAGTTGACAATTGATAAAAATTGGCATATTAGATTTATAGAATTTATGCCTATTGGAAATGGTCAATTATTTCAAGAAAAAGCATGGGTTCCTTCGGCGGATATTCGTCAAAAAATTAAGGATAAATGGGGTTTAGAGGAGGCTAATGTCAAAGGTAATGGCCCGGCGGATGTTTTTAGCATTCCGGGAGCAAAAGGTACTGTAGGCTTTATTTCACAAATGTCTGAGTGCTTTTGCGATCGCTGTAACCGTGTCCGTTTATCCGCCGATGGGTGGCTACGTCCTTGTTTATTAAATGAGACAGGACAAATTGACCTTAAAACTGCCTTGAGAAACGGGGTTAAAAGTGAATTATTACAAAAAAATGTAGCAGATTTATTATTATTAAAACCTGATATTAACTTTAAGGAGCGAAATATGGGTTCTAATGGTCATTCCTACGATCGCACTATGTCTCAAATTGGAGGATAACCTTAATTAAGTCAATGGCTACTGTGCCTTATAATTTTATGGTTTACCGAAGTTGTTAACACCATGAATCCATCACAATTAATCGCTACAGCTACAGAAAAATTATTGCCTACCTTTTACGGTATTGATCAACAAGTACAAAAAAACTTAAAAAAAGTCCTCTCTGCCTTTCAAGAATATAAAGTAGGGGTTCATCACTTTAGTAGTGTAAGTGGTTATGGTCATGATGATTTGGGTAGAGAAGTCTTAGATCAGGTTTTTGCGAGGGTTGTAGGAGCTTCTAAAGCTGCGGTGAGGGTACAAATGGTATCCGGTACCCATGCGATCGCATCTTGCCTATACGGAGTACTACGTCCCAAAGATGAAATGTTAGCAGTGGCAGGACATCCCTACGACACCCTAGAAGAAGTCATCGGTACAAGGGAAGAAGGGCAAGGAAGCCTCAAGGAATTTGGGATCTCTTACCGTGAATTAGATTTAACCCCCAAAGGGGAAATCCACTGGGAAAATCTCGCCACGGCCATAAAACCTGAAACCAAATTAGTCTTAATTCAGCGCTCTTGTGGTTATTCATGGCGACAAAGTTTATCCATTGCCGACATCCAAAAAATTGTAGAGATTGTAAAAGCTCAAAACCCCAATACCGTTTGTTTTGTGGACAACTGCTACGGAGAATTTATCGAAACCCTTGAACCTACAGCGGTAGGGGTAGATTTAATGGCAGGTTCACTGATAAAAAATCCGGGGGGAACAATTGTTACGGCGGGGGGTTACATCGCCGGGCGAGAGGATTTAGTAGAAAAAGCCTGTTGTCGTCTCACCGCCCCGGGTATTGGTAGCCATGGGGGGGCAACCTTTGATCAAAATCGTCTCCTATTTCAAGGGTTATTTTTAGCACCCCAGATGGTGGGAGAAGCCATCAAAAGTACCCATCTTATTGCCACAGTATTTGCTCAACTAGGTTATGAAGTCAATCCCTTACCCCTTACTCCTCGTCGAGATATTATTCAAGGGGTAAAATTTGGCAACCCAGAGGCTTTGATTGCTTTTTGTCGGGCTATCCAGAAAAATTCCCCGGTAGGTTCATATCTTGATCCTATACCTGCTACCATGCCGGGTTATGAAAGTAATTTGATCATGGCTGGGGGTACTTTTATTGATGGTAGTACCTCCGAATTGTCCGCCGATGGTCCTTTACGAGAACCCTACATCGCTTTCTGTCAGGGTGGTACCCATTGGACTCATAGTGCGATCGCCCTTGAATCTGCCCTAACACAACTACAACAGTCCTAAATCATTTAGGATGCCTATAAAACAATTTAAATAAAAGAAAAACCTCAATTATCAATCTTTTTTATCGTTCCCTTAATTGAGTTAAAAGTCCGGGTTTATAAAGACTAATAGCATAATTTTGAGGTGAAAAAATAGCTTTACTACTCGAACCTAAACCTGAGAATTTAACCATCAAATCCCCCTGAGAATTAACCCCCATAACTTCTCCTAAAGTATCATTTAACAACACCTTTTTACCACTATAAATTAAATACTTATTATAAAGATTAATCACAGAATCAATGGTTTGACACTGATAAAGATAATAGCCATCTAAGATACCCAAAACCGTTAACTTTAATAAATCTTGATAAGAATTAACTAATTCATTACTATTTTCTTTTAGATAATCTTCTAAACAAATATAATTATTGACATTATTATTATTTCTCCAGTTAATACCAACCCCAATAATAGCCTTACTTAATAAATTACCGTGACTCCTAGTTTCACATAAAATACCTCCTAATTTTTGATTATTTAAAATTAAATCATTAAGCCATTTTATACTTACAGGTACTTTATAAATATGTAAATTTTTCACAATTCCCACCACAGAAAAAAGAGTAAGATGATTAAGATTATTAATAGGCATTTGTAAAGATAGCACCATCGTTAAATATAAACCACCTTCAGGGGATAGCCAATGATTTCCCCGTTGTCCTTTTCCTGCCGTTTGTTGTTTTGCAATAACCACAAAAGGGGTTTGAATTTTATCTTTATCTAGCTCCCATCCTTGGTTATTCGTAGAACTAAGAGTATCATAAATATAGCAATCAATAAATTGTTTATCTGGAAATAATTGAGCAAATTTTTGGGGCAAATTAATTTTAAATTTTTCCATTGTCTCAATTTTGTCAAAAAGATATAGCGTTTTTTATAATTATGAGATACATTTATTATTCTCAAGTCCCCCTTATTAAGGGGGATTTAGGGGGATCATTTTGTACCCCGTAACCATGATAATTGCTATAATTAATTTTATTGTGTTGAATTGAAAACTTCTTAATTTATGAGGATTTTTTTGTGATAGGCTAAGGTGAGATTTGTATTTTAAGTCTATGATTCTTTTTTATGTCATCCCAGCCATATTATTTTGATTTAAATAAAACTGACCCGTTAGCCGATTATTTACAGTTAATTTATATTGCAATCTCATCCTTAGAAATTGATTCTAAATTATCGGTATTTCCTCAAAATCAAACAGACTTAAACTTTGTTATTAGTTCTTTAATAAAGATTATCAAAAAAAATGATGATTTAATTCACAGAACAGTATCATTATGGGAACAAATTGAAACTTTGGATGATAATCGCAATTATTATGGTGTCGTTCAAGACTATCTCGATAACTTTAACCAAATTAGCCAAAATAACCCTAAACTAAAAATTAATCTCCAGAGGGAGAAAGTACCATCGATCGCCCTCAAAATATTAACAGATTTATTATTTTATAGTAGTATATCAGGGGAAAAATTTTTAAAAGAGAAATTAGAGAAACTATTCAATCAAAATAATCTATTAGGGGAAAATAATGGAGTTTAAAAATTTAGGCATAGTATTAGTAACCACCTCCTCGGAGGAAGAAGCCCATGCCATCGCATCAGGTTTAATCGAAGCTGGTTTAGCCGCTTGTATTAATTTTACTCCAATCACCTCCGTATATAAGTGGGAAGGAGAATTGAAATGTAATGAAGAATGGCAGCTAATAATTAAAACCAATTTAGATAATTTTAGTGCTTTATCTACGAAAATTAAAGAGATTCATACCTATCAAATACCAGAAATAATTGCTTTACCTATTATCAAAGGTTCAACAGCTTATTTAAATTGGATTCAAAATAATGGACAATTAGGGCAAGAAGAAAAATAATCAAACTATATACCATCCATAAATAATTGATGAAAATTTGAAAGAAATTTTTCGCCCATAGGATAGCTATTTTTCTTGAGATTAAAACTATTAATTCAATGGATTATTTTAGACAATTTTATTTAGTATAATGTCCAATATTGTTATAAAATTTTAAGCATTAATTTATAGCGTTTTTTATAATTATGAGATACATTTATTATTCTCAAGTTCCCCTTATTAAGGGGGATTTAGGGGGATCATTTTGTACCCCGTAACCATGATAATTGCTATAAATTGACTGAACTATTAAATCATTAATTTAAGAAAACTTATATGGGTTATATTATTAGCACCGTAAATATGAAGGGCGGAGTAGGTAAAACAACTTTAACTGTTAATTTAGCCACTTGTTTAGCAAGTAAATTTAATAAAAAAGTATTAGTCCTCGATTTAGATTCCCAAATTAGTGCCACCCTTAGCCTACTTCCTCCCCAAGAATTTGGGCAATTGCGTAAAAAACGTAAAACTTTAAGCTATTTAATTGATGGTATTGTACAGCCCAATCCCTACGCCAAATTAACTATTCATGACATTATTACCAAGTCAGTTTGTGGCATCAATAATTTAGAATTATTGCCGGGTGATATTGAGTTATATGACGAATATTTTGTCTCCGAAATGTTACACCAAGAAGCAGTTAATTCAGGAAAAGTTGATGAATTTGATATTGTTTGGAATA
>PXEJ01000189.1 GCA_003566215.1 Cyanobacteria bacterium T3Sed10_376R1m
CAAGCTAATGATGGGGGTTCGATTCCCCCCACCCGCTCTGTTTTTTAGGTGATGAATATTAACTGTTTTCCGAAAAGTGAAGATGGTTATTTTCCCTTTAACGACATTAAATAATCATAGACTTGGTGGATAGAATCAGATTGAATTTAACCACTGTGAACCAAAAGTTGATATAATGATAGTTCGCTAGTTATCGTCATAAAAAATTGGGAATGCTTAAAAAAAATACTTTTGACTCAGGACCTATAATGTATCGTAGTGATGAATTAATGGAAGCGGCTTCTAATCGCTACAAAATTACAGTACAAGTCGCAAAAAGAGCAAAACAAAGACGTTTTGAAGATTTTGAAAATATTGAAGAAGTCATGAAACCTGTTTTAAGGGCAATTATCGAAATGTCCGATGAACTTACCCAACCTGAAATTATTAGCGATGACTAAGTTTGGGAAAATTATATTTAAATATTTTACAAGGCGCTTGATATGAGCTAAATTCTTTTATCATAGCCCTTTTTTTATTTATGAAAAACATACGTTACGGACTAATTGCGATCGCAACTTCACTATTAATATATTGTTTCAACTGGGCAAATATATTTAACTATCAAAATAATCATAATTTGACCCATCGAGCCTTTGCACAACAAAGACTAACCCCCGAAATTATTGCAGAAATGATTTACGAGGAAAACCCCGATATTCCTAAAGAAAACAATTATCAAAGTAGTAACACAGGGGAAATCGCTACTCAAAACACCCTTATCAGTAGATTTGTTCGCTACCATCAATTTGTTAAGTCTCGCCCCGTTGCCTTTCGTCTTGACTGGAAACTAACCTTTGCAGACTATCTAGGTTATAACGAAACTATCAGAGAAGAAAACTATCCGGGGTTTCGCACCCTTACCGAAAATCCCTTTACCAGAGATAAAGAAATTATCAATAGTCTTAGTAAACAACAACGGGACAAATTAGTAGATACCCTAGCAAGTATCCATCAACCTACTTCACCATCTACCCCATCACAACAAAATTCTCCCCCCGAATCTTCTTCTACCCCTTCCTTTGTTTTACCTCAAAAAGGCGGTGCGGATTTACTATTACCCTCCCCATAAAAAGATTGAGTTGAGAAAAAATACCTTAAAAAAACAATCTTGATTTTTTAGGTCGAAGGGTTTTGGGATTTAGTTGACAAATAGCTTTGTCGAGGGGAGTTTTTGTAAAATTTTGACCAAAACTATCCACTTGATAAACCATTGACTCGTTTAATTCTAGGGCAGTTAGTTTGCCGATACTATGATGATATGCTCCCGTATCAATTCCCAACCAACCTTCTCCTGCAACTATTTGTCCGGGTTTAACTCCTGAAAAAGTAAAAGTGATAGTATGACCAATAATGATTGTTTTATCTTCAAAATAGGGTTTGTCAATGCGATGAAACTCACTTCTAATCCAGCAAAATTGATCAGATGTTTGTTTGTTATGGGGGATGTAAGGATCAATTCCTGCATGGACTAACCAATAATCGCCTAAGTCTAAGTGTAAGGGTAATGTCTTCATCCACTCAATATGCTCAGGAGGTATTTTATTTTTGTAACTGGCAATGGTGGGATAACCCCCATTTTGTAACCATGATTGAAAAGTTGCATGGTTTAATCCTGTTTCATGGAAAGAATCAAGAAGCATGACTTCATGATTCCCTAAAATACAGGGATAATTGTTATCTATGACAAATTGTACAACCTCAGAACTCTGAGAACCTCTATCTATTAAGTCTCCCAAGAAATAAATTTCATCTTCGGAACTGGGTGCGATCGCATTTAGCAACCCAGATAAAGCGTCAAAATGTCCATGAATATCCCCAATAACAAATCTTTTCTTAGCTGTTGTTGTCATTATTTGTCTATGCTAAACACCCAATTATTCTCATTGTACATTAAATTTAATCGTCCATTTGCCAAGGTTGCTCCAAATTTGCTTCATCTAAGATTTTTTTCTGCTTGAGAATGACCAATAATTTACCTATAATTTCTCCCTCAGACTCACGAGACAACCATTTCAACCTTAATTGTCCTCCCTCATTAACTAAGAAATAATTTGTAATATCCCATGTCTTTTCCTCTAGATCAATTACCACTAAAAGATTCTCTGGTTTTACTTGTGTTTCATTTGGTAAATCAGTGGTGTTACAAAAAGCAACCACGGGATTTTTTGCTAATAAGATTACTTGCCATCTCGGAATCGAAACAATTTGCAAAGGTTCATGTAGCGAAACTACCCCAAAAGGTTCTTGGGATTCTAGGGGGGTGATATTTTCTAAATTATCAGGGGAAAGAGGAAAACTACCCACCACCGGTAAAATACAAGGAAGCTGATCTTCTTCTTCCAAACGATACACGGGCAATAGGGGAGCATTTACCAAGGATTCACTATTAACAATATCGCTCAACAACTGCTGTATTTGATTTCTCGCATCTTCCGAGGAGGCAAATTTTAACCCCTCAGCAATTAAACGAGCTCTATCAGTAAGGGTTTTCTTTTGTTTGGCACTTTTCCAATATTGATAAGCCACTGCATCTCCCGGATGGGGAGTAAATCCCGTGGGAGGTTGAGATAGACGAGAAAAATGTTTTATGGCTTTAGCGACTTCCTTTGCACCATCAACATCTAATGCTTTTTCTTGACACACTAAGGCCGCTTTTAATCTATCTTCATGGTTCAAAATTCTTAATTCATACAATACATCGCTACGGGGCCCTTGATAATATTCGAGGGTGGTTTCTTTTGCCCCTGAGAGAATTAGACTGTCATAGACTTGAGACGCAACTATGACTAAGTTTTGTTGACTATTTTGCAAACCTGTTTTTTCAAATATTTCTTGGGGATTAATACCTGCTTTTTGTAATTTTTGGCTTTTTTTTCCCCAATCTACCCAATTTCCCTCTTTGTGGAGGAGCGATCGCATGATCTCCTCTTTTTCTTCTGCTTCAATATGAGTATTGTTATCAGTAATATTATCTGTCATCAAAAATTTTAGGTTTCAAACCCTATGGTTTTAATACGGCTACACATACTTACTATACCACTTTTTTTGCCAAGATATAATTTATAAATACTATATTTTTTATCAATTATTAAACGATATTTAACCCTATTTTAACTTAAAAAACAGACTACTAATACTATATTATAATCAAAAAAATATTGATAATTATACATAGATAAAAAGACTAAAACTAATCTTAATATCATGCAATTATCATCTACCTTGAAAATAGATGTGAATAAATTTAAATTAAAACCGATAAAGCTATTAGCTAATTTTGCGAAAAAGATTAATTATAAAAAGTAATATTATTGATATTATTGAAAGCACGATCGCACTTATCACTGGTAGTAAAATAACGGGAAAAAGAGGAAATTCTGAAATAGTAGGTAGTTGAGTCAGGGAAAAAATAATACCATGTAAAGGAGGTAGAAAATAAACAAGACCTAAACTAATCCCCCCCACAAGAATTAAGTCAAATTTTTCAATTAATCGTTTCCAAAGGGCAAAAACTATCAAGCCAGTAAATCCCCCCAAAATTCCTACTTGAATAGAAAAACTCAGGGAAGGGAAAAAGCTCAAAAGAGCGATGGTACTTAGGGTAACTTGAAAACCAACAAAAGCAGTCCCACTAACTACTCTCTTATAGGATAAAGGAGGAAGTGGAGTAGAAATCTTTTTCGATTTTGATGGGGGGGAAGCAACTTCAATATTTTCCTCTAACTCCTGTCTTTGTAGGTTAATTTCTTGGGTTGTGACCCCAGATGACTTTATAGGGGCATTAGGGGGAGATTTAAGGGGCTTAGGAGTAGCATTTGTCTGCTTATGAACAACACCCTCAAATTTACCTTGAGGATCAATAATAGCTAAAGCCTCCTTTGCCGTCTGAAAACGCCTTGCTGGATTGTGTTGCAACATTTTTTCTAAAGTTAAGCCAAGGCGATCGCCAACTTGTACATAATGACGCCATCGCCAACTATTGCTATAGGCATCATACAAATCTGTAACAGGTTTAGCTGTCAAAAGCGTTACACAAGTAACCGCTAGGGCATAAAAATCCGTTGAGGGAAAAACCTGCGCCCCCGCCATTTGTTCTGGAGGTGCAAAGCCCATAGAGTATATTCCCGTTGATTTTGCCAAAGGATTAGACACATTGCTCGTAACTATTTTTACTGCCCCAAAATCTAAAAGATACAATAAACCGTTATTATTACGCATAATATTTGAAGGTTTAATATCTCGATGAATTGAGCCGTTATGGTGAACAAAGTCTAATATTTTTAATACTTCTTGTAATATTTCCGTAACTTCTTTTTCGGAAAAAGCACCTTTACTTAATAATTCTTGCTCTAAATCTTGCCCATCAATAAACTCTTGAACTAAATAAAAATACTGTTCGTCTATTTTGTTTTTCTTAGATTTCCTATTGGGTACAAGTAACGGAAAATAAGCAAATAAATCTGGAATTTGGGGATGTTTATTCCCTAAATTGTCTAAAACTAAAGCCTCTCGCTCAAAAAGTTCTAGAGCTATTTTTAACTCTTCTTCTCCCAAATTTCCCTCTGGCTGAAACTGTTTGACAACGCATTTTCTTAAGGTTGGGCTATAGCGATCAATTGCTAAATATGCCGCTCCAAAGCCTCCTTTTCCTAGCAATTCTAGGGGTAAATATCTCCCTGCCAAAATTAATGGCATCCCACAACTAATGCAGTATTTTTGTTGTACTGTTTGCAATAATGATTTATTTTTTAATTCTTGAAAATGATTAACAGGATGGTTACAATAGGGGCGAGTACAGAGTATTTTCATAAAATTAGATGGTTATGGGTGATTAGCAATGAATGATTAAATTTTATTAGTTAGTTAGAATATGCCCAAAAATAAGATCAAACTTAATACTAAACACCTTGAAAATATAAACAATTAAGCAATCTTTTCGCAAGTGCGGGATGTTTTCGG
Organism: Cyanobacteria bacterium T3Sed10_376R1m; assembly: GCA_003566215.1. GTDB lineage: Bacteria > Cyanobacteriota > Cyanobacteriia > Cyanobacteriales > Cyanobacteriaceae > Cyanobacterium. The sequence goes on from PXEJ01000189.1 coordinate 5,002, forward strand.
TGGAATGGGTAAATCATATTTAGTATGAAAGTCTTTTTGTACTTTTAAGCTCAGTCGAGGTGATATTTGTTTGACTATTTGAGCTAAAAGGCGATCGCCAGTATTCTGTATAATATTTATTGGTAACTTATAAATAAAAGCAGGAAATACAACCCGAACTTCTAAATCTAAACTCCAGTTAATTCTTGTTATTTCATCTGGGAAAAAAGAGGCTATTTTTTTTGTGAAAATTTTATCTAAATCTTCTCCTACTTCTTCAGGGGCGATAGCTTCTATATCCATTTCCGAGCGATAATTAACCTCATAACCATCCTGGTTAAAATCAGGATTAGGAACAGAATACATCGCATAATGGCCTAAATTAGGTGGTTCTAAAATAACACTCATCTGAGGCTCAACATCATAACCAAATGCACCATAACGACCCACTATTAAAGTATAACCATGATCTCCAAAAGGTTCAGCCTTCATCGGAGATGCACACCTAACAAACCATCCCTGATGTTCGTTGAGATAATTAGCCACAGTAGTGCGATCGCAATACATCTCCATCTTACCACTAAATCTAGTATTAAACGCAAAAGGTTGGGGTGTAAAAATTTGTTTATTACCTAAAACTTCCATATATAATTAATTAGGATTAGTTAAAACAGTCCATTTTAAAAAAATAGGGGGGTATGATTGACAACTACAGAGTTTAATTTTCCCCATTTTTTGTGCTTAGTCTTACACTTTTAATCTAATTTATTATTTTAAACTTCCTCAGAAAAAAAATATTTTAGACCATTTCTCCATCAATAACTCTTCTTCGTGATAAACCTCGCAGAATAAATACCACCCAAAAAACCAAATAAATGCCCTAACCATGACACCCCCGGAGTAAGAGGAAAAATCCCCCAAATCATTCCTCCATAAAGAAAAATAACCGTTAGAGAAAGAGCAATAGAAGGTACATTTTTCTGAAAATAACCCCTAGCCAACAAAAAACCCATATAACCAAAAATAACACCACTTGCCCCCATAGTAATAGAATTAGGTTGAGCAAATAACCATACCCCCACACCACTAAAAATAGCGGAAATAGCACTAACTACATAAAAATCCTTAGTATTTTGTAACATCACAAACCACCCTAAAATCGCAAAGGGAAAAGTATTAGCCACTAAATGAGGAAAATCCACATGAAGAAAAGGGGCAAAGAAAATTCCCCTAACACCGATCGCACTTCTTGGTACAATACCAAGAGAATTAAGACTATAGTCAGAGTTAGCAAATAAAAATTGATTAATAATTTCTAAAGTCCAAAAAATAAGCAAAAATAAACCCAGAATCTTAACTTGATTTCGTAACTCTTTAGTAAAAGCCTTCATTTCTTCACTACTACCCATGGTAACTCCCCTAAAATACTAAATAATTATCTTCTCCATTTTATAACGTTCAAAAGAAACTTCTCCGTACTTAATCCTTTCCATTTCCATAACTTTAAAACCACAACGGCAAAAAACTGGTTGAGAAAAAAAACTTGCCTCAGTATAAAATCTCTTAATACCATTCCTAACTCCCCTATCTACCACATAATTTAAAAGTTTTGTACCATATCCTTTTCTAGTACATTGAGGATGAACATATAAAGAAGCAATATGCCCATCACCTTTCAAACCGCAAAAACCAATAATCTTTGTTTCCACTTCCATAACATAGGTTTGAGGCACAAAAATAAAATCCCAAAACTTAGTTATATTATCAGGAGTACATGACCAAGCAACAACTTGCTCTTTAGTATATAACTCAGGGGCTAACTGTTCTACTGATTGTCGATATATCTCCCTCAAAATATCAAACTCCGAAGTTAAAACTAAACGAAACATAGTAAAAATCAATTCGATGTAATCACGAATATAGCAAAAATTTATCTAAAGTTTGACACAGCGTAAAACTAGCTTTATTAGACACCTTTAAGAAATAATAGAAAAAGTAAAATTATTCTCTTTAACTATTATGAACCCTAAAAGCACAAAATCCCTATTAATATTAGGGGTAAGTAGTATTTTTTTTGTTGTCACAAGTATTTCCGCCCATACAAAAAATCAAGATTTAGTTTCAGAAAATTCCTCCCCCAACCATAATCACCATCATCAATAAACCCCAACAACACACCATCATAAAACCTTAGACATCTCAAATCATGATTCAATTCCCACCATAAAAATTAATACTTATGCCGATAAAATGAAAGGTTGGAACTTAAATATTGAAACCACTAATTTTACCTTTGCTCCCGAAACCGTAAACCAAGAAAGTAGCCCAAATCAAGGTCATGCTCACTTATATATTAACGGAGAAAAAATTACCAGAATATATAGTAATTGGTATCATCTCCCTGAGTTGCCAAAAGGAGATAATGAGATTAAAATAACCATCAATACTAACCTACATGAAGACTTAATTTATCAAGGAAAAGTAATTGGCGATCGCACTTCCATTAACAATAATTAAATAGATGAAAAAAGCGATAATTTGTGGCTACTATGGGCAAGGAAATGCGGGAGATGAGGCTTTATTGCTATCTTTATTAGAAAGACTACCTAATGATATTGAACCCATCGTTTTATCAGCCAATCCCATCCTAACAAAGAAAAATTATGGAGTAAAAAGTTATTCTCGTCTTGATATTTGCCGTCAAATTATCCTTTTAGGAAAAAAAGACTATTTTATTTGGGGGGGAGGTAGTCTCATGCAAGACGTAACAAGCATTAAAAGCCCCCTTTTTTACGCTGGATTAATGAAACTTGCCCAGCAAAAAGGATTAATCACCCTTGCCTACGCCCAAGGAATTGGGCCTCTTAACTCCCCTTTTACTAAATGGATTACCGAACAAGTTCTCAAAAACTGTCAAGGTATTAGTGTTAGGGATAAGGGTTCAGCTAAATTATTAGACCAATGGGGCTTAAATTATTTTATCGCTTCTGATCCTGTGTGGGCTTTAAGTAGTAAAAAAAATGATAAATTAAATCTATTATCTTCTCCTTTAATAGGATTTAATATTCGTAATCACTCTACAATTACAGAAAGAAAAATTGAATTATTTACTCAAGCATTACAAAAATTACAGAAGGAAACAAAAGCCAACATTTTATTAATACCATTTCAAGAAAGCAATGATTTATTTCTTTGTGAAAAAATTGGAGAAACACTAAAACATAATTACCAAATTATTAATATTAAAAACCCTCAAGAATTGAAAGGAATTTTTCAAGAAATAACTATGTTAATCGGCATGAGATTACATAGCTTAATAATGGGTGCTTCTGAGGGATGTAAATGTTTTGCACTATCCTACGATCCTAAAGTATCTCAACTAATGGAAGAATTAAATATTCAAGGTTATGAGTTAGATAAAATGCCTAACGATGCCCACAAAATTGCTAATGATTGGCTAAATGTTTATCATAACTCTCATAATTTGTGCGAACAAAAAAGAGAAGAACTAAAACAATCAGCCCTTAAACATCAACAATTATTTTTCGTTTAACTTAACATCTAATAAATAAATCTATTTGCTATGCTTTTTATTCTTAATTAGGGTTTGCCGAATAAATCAAAAAATACAAAAAAATAGTTAAAAGTACAAAATCATAGATACTATACTGAAATAATAAAACCTTATCATTGTCCATTATCAATTTTCCTCACCATAGTACCTTTTAAACAAAGCCTAACTATCTATTTCAGAATTTCTGGTCAGAGTTACTCTGACATCGTCAATGGCATGGTTTAATTGATTAATTTTTTCCTCTAAACTCAATCGAGAATTTTCTATATTTTCACTATTTTCAGTGTAAATATTGGCGTCAGAATTTTCATTAGATTCATTAATTTTCCTCGTTGCGATCGCACCTATTAACCCACCAACAATACCGCCAATAATAGTTCCTAAAAGAAA
>PXEJ01000255.1 GCA_003566215.1 Cyanobacteria bacterium T3Sed10_376R1m
CGATATAAATCAAGATCTTTTTTCAGTTTTTCTACGGGTAACTGAAGTTTTTCGCTCAAAGGTGCAATTAATTGAGCTAGTTTTTCTTCGTCCTTAGCTAATTCTGGATCAATTTTGGCAAGGAGAGAGTAAAAACCAATACCAAATAGACGACTATACTTGAATCTATCACGTTCGATGAGCGATCGCAACGAAGCCACAATATTTTCATCTAAACCATTTTCTGCCCCCGGATTTAATAACCAATCAATCAAATCCTGAGCTGATTTTCCCTCAACAAAATTTAACAAGGTTTCCGATTGATAACGGTAATCATCGGGATTAGCTTCAATAGCCTGACATAAAGCACGGAAAATAGACTTTTTATCTTCCTCGGGAGTATAACCAGTCATAAACTGATCAAAACTTTGACATACACCCACAGTATAAATAGGATCTTTCTTAAAATCAGCATTTACAGAAAGCAAGTGCATTTCCACCATCAATTCTTGTACCACCTGACGGTAAATAGAATTAATGGGACGAGCATGGTGTTGATAAAATGATCTTCTGGTGTCAGAAACAGTACGAATTTTTTCCACGAATTTATAATAGCTAGATTAATATTTTTGTTAACAATACTTAATTATCTCATCAAATTGTACGACTTAAGGGTTAAATCATTCTTTAACGGCAAATTCTACATTTTCCCCAATGAATCCTGTTATGATTAAACCATCCCTGGAGTTTAATCATCGTCAAATGAGTAATTGGTTAGAACATAGTGTACAAATAGAAGTAAACGCCCCCATTGACTTGGTTTGGAACTTATGGTCAGACCTTGAAAAAATGCCTTCTTGGATGAAATGGATTGAATCTGTCAGTATCTTACCAGAGAATCCTGATTTATCCCGTTGGAAGTTGGCCAGTGGCGGTTTTGAGTTTAGTTGGTTATCCCGTATCATTAACCTTGAAAAACATCAAATTATTCAATGGGAATCGGTGGATGGTTTACCAAACAGAGGTGCAGTACGTTTTTACGATCGCCACAACACTAGCATAGTTCGTTTGACCATTGCTTACTCAATTCCAGGTATTTTGGGCAAACTAATGGATAATTTGTTTTTAGGACAAGTGGTAGAATCTACCATTCAAGCAGATTTGAATAGATTTAAAGTCTATGTTGATAAGTTACAAGAAAATTAACCATAGATAGTCATGTTATAATCTTCCCTCTGCTAGGAGAGGGAAAAAAACAAAATTAAGCCATAGACATCAAAATTTCATGGGTACTCTGTTCCTTTTGCCCTTGGGAAGGTTGCCTTTGAACATAACTACCATCAGGCTGTAATTCCCATGCCTGTCGATTATCCGACAGCATAATTCCTAAAATTTCTTCTAACTGTTTCATTAATTTTTCATCCTCAATGGGAGTAACAGCTTCTACCCTCCGAGATAAATTCCTCGTCATCCAATCGGCACTGCCAATATAAATTTCTTCTTCTCCATTATTATGAAAATAAAAAATGCGAGAATGTTCCAAAAATCGACCAATGATACTAATAACATTAATATTTTCACTCAAACCCTCTACTTGAGGACGTAAACAACAAATACCCCTAATAATTAAATCAATCTTCACCCCAGCCTGAGACGCTCGGTATAGAGCTTCAATGACCGGTACATCTACCAAAGAATTCATTTTTGCTACCATTCTACCCGTACCACCATTACGGCAATGTTCAGCCTCACGCTCAATCATGTTAATCATGCGATCGCGCATCGTCACAGGAGCAACTAATAACTTACGAAAAGCCTTTTGCTTAGAATAACCCGTAAGATAATTAAATAAATCCGTCAAATCCGCCCCCAAATCTTCCCGACAACTAAATAAACCAATATCCGTATAAAGTTTAGCTGTTTTAGGATTATAATTTCCCGTACCAATATGTACATAACGGCGAATACGATCATCTTCCTTGCGCACAACTAGAACTACCTTCGTATGAGTTTTTAAACCCACCAAACCATAAACCACATGGACCCCCGACTTCTCCAACTTCCTAGCCCATAAAATATTATTTTCCTCATCAAAACGAGCTTTTAACTCCACCAAAGCAACTACCTGTTTACCATTTTCCGCCGCTTCAATCAAAGCCTTAATAATGGGTGAATCCCCCGAAGTACGATAAAGTGTCATCTTGATAGCTAACACATGAGGATCATGGGCTGATTGAGTAATAAACTGCTGTACCGTTGTCGAAAAAGAATGGTAGGGATGATGCACCATCAGATCAGACTGACGAATCATTTTAAAAAATTCTTCGCTGATATGCTCGTCAGTATCCTCCTCATCAGCCTCTAAAAGCAATTGTTGAAAATGGTCAAAAGGAGAAGGTACAACTGATCGCCAAGGCTGATCCTTTAAATCAGGTAAAGGTAAACTAGCTAAAGCAAATAAATCTCCCAAACCTAACAATCCATTAATTTCATAAACATCACTTTCTTCTAATGCTAATCCTTGCATCAACATTTTTTTAATGTTACTCGGCATAGAGCCATGAACCTCTAAGCGTACTGCCGAACCTGCAAACCTTCTTTTCCTTAATTCTTGCTGAATTGCCAACAATAAATCATCAGCCTCATCTTCTTGTACTCCCAAATCAGCATCACGGGTTAAACGAAAATTGTGACACTCCTGCACATCCATTCCGGGAAACAAAGATTCCAAATTGTGAGCGATAACTTGTTCTAAAGGTACACCAACCCAGAACAAATTATCCTTTAACTCTCCTACCTGTCGCAGATGTTTAGGAAAAGTAACAAAACGAGGTAAAGACTTAGGTACTTTTACCCTTGCAAATAACTCTGCACCAGTATCTGGATTTTTTACCAATACCGCCAAATTTAAACTTAAATTAGATATATGGGGAAAAGGATGACTAGGGTCAACCGCTAAAGGAGTTAGTACAGGGAAAATGTTATTTTCATAGTATTGATGTAGATATTGTCTTTGTTCTTGATTGAGGTCAACAAAATCAACTAAATGAATATCATGGTGAATTAATTCTTTTTTGAGATTATATTCAAAGTTTTCTATTTGTTGTTTAACAATAGGGCGCAAATAATGTTCGATTTTTTCCATTTGCTCTGCAGGATTAGCCCCGTCAGCTGTGGTTTTGATTACTTCAGCTTCAATTTGTCTCTTGATAGCGGCAACTCTAATCATAAAAAATTCATCAAGATTAGCACTAAAAATAGCAGTAAATTTTAGTCTTTCTAATAATCGAGTTCTCTCGTCTTGGGCTTCATGTAACACTCGGCGATTAAATTCTAACCAACTTAATTCTCTATTGAAAAAATTTTTACTACTTTTTAGATTAATTTTTTTCTCGTTCATTTCTTGAGTTTCTGTCATGGTAATTCTAACCAGCTTTACTGAATTAAGGATTCGGTACTGCTTTTTTATTAAGTATATTTAAGATTGATAACTAATTTTATCTTGATTGCAGGGGTATTAAGGTTATGATTAGATTAACAGAATCTTTATGATCATAAAATTTATTGATCAGGTTGCTAGGTATTGGGTTTTCAGTGTCTAAGTAATTAACTAACTTTGTTACAAAACTTCGTGTACCAATTGCTCATAACACTTGTTTTCCTTAATTGTTGTAGTTATTTTTACCCATTTTAAGAAAAAATTTGTGGAAACCTAGACATTTTCACCCCAAAACTGAAAAGGTTTGCTAACCTAGTGTTCAAGGAAGATTTTGCACTAAACAACAATAACTTATGTACTATAGTCGGTATTATCCATCATGGTTAAAAAAATATCGCTTCTCGATGCCATTTTCTGTGAAATTCATTACAATATTCTGAAAGATTTAACCTAAGAAACTTGTTAAACCATTCAAACAATGTTTCGTGGTAATTTTTCTAGTTCAATCCCTTAACTGTCGAATAGAAAATTGAGACGGTTTAGTTTAATAAAACAATTGAATTTTTATTTTAAACTGTCCATGATTCGAAAAAATAAAGTTAAGTTAGTTTGTAACACTATTTTCAATCATTGCCACAGACAAAGGACAGGATGAATTTCTACTTTACTATTGGAATTAGAAGTAAAACTTCCCCATTGTTTTGTTGAGCAAAAAAATCAGGTTTTTCCTGATGGAGAACAACTGAATCTCCTAAATATCAACTTTTAAAAGTCAATCTTCGAGTAAATATCAGAAGGAAATTAAGAGGAAAACGGCATGACCCAGGCACAAGAAATTTTGGCTACTATTTCACCCAGTCACGAAATTGATCAATTTTTAGAACAAAGTAATCACAATAATAATCTTAAAACTTCAGTGATTAATGTAGAAACAGAGTTATCTCAGATGATTACCGAAGCAGATTCTATTGGTACTACTGATTCCAATTCTAAAAAGACTCGAAAACTTCCTGCCACCCGTCGCCGAACCCAGACTAAGAAAAAACCTTTTACTGAAGATTCTATTCGTATTTATCTCCAAGAAATCGGACGTATTCGACTTTTAAGGGCAGAGGAGGAAATTGAGTTAGCCCGTCAAATTGCTGATTTGCTGGATTTAGAATATATCCGAGCTACTCAAATTGAACATTTAGGTAGAATTCCTACGGATCAAGAATGGGCTCAAGCCTGTGATATTCCTAATCTAAAGCAGTTTAACCGCCGATTGCACATCGGCAGAAGGGCAAAGGATAAGATGGTTCAATCTAATCTACGTTTGGTTGTTTCCATTGCTAAGAAGTACATGAATCGAGGTTTATCGTTCCAAGATTTGATTCAAGAGGGTTCTTTAGGTCTTATACGAGCCGCTGAAAAGTTTGACCATGAGAAGGGTTATAAGTTTTCCACTTACGCTACATGGTGGATTCGTCAAGCTATTACCCGTGCGATCGCAGATCAATCCCGTACTATCCGTTTACCAGTTCACCTCTACGAAACTATATCACGGATTAAGAAAACTACCAAGATGCTCTCTCAAAAAATGGGCAGAAAACCCACAGAAGAAGAAATTGCGGAAGATATGGAAATGACCATTGAGAAGTTGCGTTTTATTGCTAAATCTGCCCAGTTACCCATCTCCCTAGAAACCCCCATCGGTAAGGAAGAAGATTCAAGATTAGGAGACTTTATCGAAGCTGATGGAGAAACCCCTGAAGATGAGGTTTCTAAAAATCTTTTACGGGAAGATTTAGAAAATGTCCTTGATTCCCTTAGCCCTCGTGAACGTGATGTTCTAAGATTACGTTATGGTTTAGATGATGGCAGAATGAAAACCTTGGAAGAAATTGGGCAGATATTTAATGTTACCCGTGAGCGTATCCGTCAAATAGAAGCTAAGGCATTGCGCAAGTTACGACATCCTAACCGCAATAGTATTCTCAAGGAGTATATTCGCTAAAGTTAATTATTGTCTTTTCCCTCTGTCATTTTTGGTCAGAGGGAGGTTTTTAAATTAATTTTGCTAATTAATTTTTGAAGGTAATTGCGAGATAAAAAATTATATTAATGGTTAATTTGAGGTAAAAAGATGAGTGAAAAATCTGAAAAAAACTGGCAAAAAAAGTTAGAAAAAATGGAAGCCGAAATTTATGAAGCTACACCTCTCAATCCTCCTAATAATCCCGAAAAAAGTGTAATTCCTGTGGCTAGAGGTTGGTTTACGAGTCTGCCCACAGCAGGTAAGGTGATAATTACCGTTTTTGGAGCCATGCTTTTATTTTCTTTGATTCATACTGTTTTTTCTATTGTTAAATCTCTATTAACTATTGCGATTTTAGGGGGAGTTTTATATATTATTTATCGAGTTATTACTAATAACAAAACTCAGCAGGAGTAGTTCTTTTCAAATTCAATCTTCTTGTTGTTCTAATTTGTTCGGAATCCCTAGACAACCACCCGGTATGGTGGAACGGGTATATTCTCCCCCCCAACAACAGCAGTAATAGCGATTTTCTTCGCTGAGGTTTTTGACTCCTGTGAGGTTGGCTTTTTCGATTACTATTCCTGTATATTCTCCTGTTTCGTAGTTAGGGGTATGGGTGCGATCGCGCGGACTTGCCGTTTGATAATTTCCGTAAAATAAGACTGTATTTTTGAGGTCAGCTCCTGTTAAATCCGCTTCAAACAAAACTGTACGAGATAAATTAGTCTTTCCCAAATCCGATCGCACTAAGTTAGTACGCACCATATTAGCTTCACTTAAATCAGTCCAACGCAAATCCTGTTCCATCAAGTTATTCCCCGCTAACACCACCCCCAAATTAATAACCCTCATGCCATATTGTCGATCCTCAGCATAACCCCCCAAACCGTCTAAAATAACCCTTCCTAAGTGACTGTCCCTTTTTAAAGGAGTGATAAGCCTAGAACGAGACAAGAAACGTAAAATCTTCGCTTTTCCCGAGGAGTCAACACTGGTTAGAATAGCCGCAGTACGCCCCTCTGCGATCGCCCTTTCTTGAGGCCAGTCTTCTAATAAGCCATCAGGACCTAAAACCAAATCCGAAATTCCCTGAAAATAAGCATCAATAGTTTGTTGCTGAGTGATTCTATTTTGTTGAATAGTCAAATCCTTAGAAATAACATACTGTTGCCATGCCACATATACCGCCAAAACAGCAATGGAGATTTGCCCCAAGGCCCCTACCCACTCAGCCCATGAACCAAATTCATCATATTTAAATTGAGTAAGCCATAAGTTAATACGGTGATATACTCCCACATACTTGGCTAATATTAACACCGAAATAATTAACCCAATCGAACCCACAAGGGCTTTTCTTTCATCCGGAGTAAGAAAAAAACTAATCCATTGTTGAGCATAAGGAGTAACCTCAATTAAAGCCAAAAAAAATGCCCCAAGACCAGCTACTGCACCGAGCCATGGAACCTCAAAAAAAACTCCGATCAAAGATAGAAATAAACAAACTAAAATCTTAAGGGAATAAGAACTTTTAGGTTTTTTAACATGACTTAATTGTCTAGGGGGAATCGGTGTTAGGGAGGGCTTCTCATTCGTAGAAGAATTATTTTGATCCATTCGAGTTAAATTTACCCGTGAAGGATTGTTTAAAGCAGAGGATTGATTATTATTTTCCGGATTGAGAGTCATGTAGTAATTTTCGCTCAAATTTAAAGACAAACCAAAACTGAAAAATTAATTGTGTTAATATCATACTATTCCGAAAATACAGAAAGTTAAAGATCAAACAATAAAAGCAAATATTAGCTAAATCTTTGACCTATCAAAACAGAAATAATTTTCAAGCATAAATTCGACAATATGAACATTACTAAAAATGGACTAATTTTAGGAGCAACAGCCTTAACCGTTGGCAGCGTAGCAATAACAGGTTTTGGACTACGTTATTCGCAAACACAGGCTTTTGTCCAAGAAAGTCCAAAGGAAATAGTCGATGAAGTATGGCAAGTAATAAATCGCCGTTATGTAGATGCAACTTTTAACGGACAAGATTGGCGCGGAGTCAGAAATGAATTTTTAGAAAAAGAATACTCCAACAAAGAAGAAGCCTATGAAGCAGTAAGGGAAATGCTTAAAAAGCTAGATGACCCTTATACAAGGTTCATGAATCCCGAAGAATTTAAAAGTATGCAAATTGACACCTCTGGGGAGTTAACAGGGGTAGGAATTCAAATTACCAAGGAAGAAGAAACAGATAACATTGTGGTTATTTCTCCCATCGAAGATACCCCCGCATCGGAAGCAGGTATTATGGCAAAAGATATTATTGTCAAAATTGATGGTCAAAGTACCGAGGGAATGGAATTAAATGATGCTGTTAATTTGATTAGGGGTGTACCGGGTAGTGATGTAGTTTTAACTATTAAAAGAAACGAGCGGGAAATTGACTTTAATCTTACTAGAGCAAAAATTGAAATTCGTCCCGTTAGAGCCAGAATAGAAGAAAATGGTTCTTTAGGTAAAGTTGGTTATATTCGTTTAGTTCAGTTTAGTAGTAATGCCGCCAAGGAAATGCGAGAGGCGATCGCCAGTGCAGAAGCAGAAAACGTGAATGGTTATATCATCGATTTACGTTCTAATCCGGGTGGTTTACTTAATGCCAGTGTAGAAATTTCCCGAATGCTGATTAATGAGGGTAGAATTGTCACCACCGTTGATCGTGTGGGGGAAGTAGATAGCTTCAATGCCATAGGAAGAGCATTAACCAACAAACCCCTTGTAGTTTTAGTAGATGGCGGTTCCGCTAGTGCCAGTGAAATCGTTTCAGGAGCATTACAGGATAACGACAGAGCAACCATCATCGGAACTCAAACCTTTGGGAAAGGGTTAGTACAATCCGTACGAGGCTTGAGGGATGGCTCTGGTTTAGCTGTCACCATTGCCAAATATCTTACCCCCGATGGTCGAGACATCAACAAAGAAGGCATTACCCCCGATGTAATTTATGAATTGAGCGAGGAAGAAAAAGAAGCCCTAGTAGAAGATCGTCAAAGACTAGGTACACTAGAAGACGGTCAATTTAGAAAAGCCTTTGAAATTCTTTCCGAAAAAATAGCCCAAACCGCTCAAAAATAATAACCGACTTAAAAAGTGGTGGGCATTGCCCACCAAAATCCAAATTTAACCAAACTTACCCGTTACATAATCTTTGGTAATTTGCTCTTGAGGATCATTAAAAATTTTGTCAGTTTTATCAACTTCAACTAAATAGCCAATTTTATTCCCCTTTTCACCTACTGCCTCAGCGTTAAAAAAAGCTGTTTTATCAGCTACCCTAGAAGCTTGTTGCATATTGTGAGTAACAATAACA
>PXEJ01000308.1 GCA_003566215.1 Cyanobacteria bacterium T3Sed10_376R1m
AAACGGCTTAAGGCAGGATGGGACAATGATTATTTACTTAAGATTTTGTCTGGTTGAGTATGCGTTTGCCCTGGAGATTTAGTTACCTTTATTGACAAACAGGACGAAGGGATTATCTATACTGATTTTGCAGACGAGTTGGGGGAAATAGAAGAAGTCAATATTCCCCAACGACAAACGGGCTTTAGTCCTTACCAATACAAGAAGAAAGTAGAAGCCTATATCAGAGCGAATCAAGACCACATAGTCATCGCTAAGTTAAGAAAGAATTTACCCCTTACCGAGGGGGATTTGAAGGAATTGGAAAGGATGTTATTCACCTCAGAGGAGATCGACTCAAGGGATAAATTTGAGTTAGTGTATGGTCAAAAAAATCTGAAGAGTTTTATTCGCAAACTGGTGGGATTAGACCGAAATACAGCCAAACAAGCCTTTAGTAAATATTTAGAAAGCAACAACCTCACCGCCAACCAAATCCGTTTTATTGACCAGATTATCAACTGGTTAACCAAATATGGAGTAATGAATCCCTCTCTGTTATACGGGTTCCCCTTTACTGATATTCATACCGAGGGATTAGACGGAGTATTCAACGATGAAGATGCTGACAACATCATTGACATTGTTAGTTCCTTTAATGAAGTTGTGGAAGAAAAATTTAACTCGGCTTGACACTCGGGGAAACATAGGGTTAGTGTCATAAGGGGCAGTGAGCAGTGAAAGTTATATCGGCTTCTCCCCTCATGCACTTTATTTGCCCTTTTGGAGTTAAGAAAGTTAGTGTTTCATCGCAAAATAAATAGGATCTGCTGAAAAAGTCTTAAACTTAATATTGCATTACAAATGTCAATATCCCATTTGCTTCAACGATAAGCAAATCACAAATAGTGAGGATATTAATCTGTTAAACTACTCGAGTAAACCATGGTTAAAGTTATAAGTATTTTCTCCTAATATTAGAATAGATAATAAATGGGTTCTATTAATATTAGAATAGATCCCAAATCGATTCTGTAGGTGTTAAGGTGAAACTATATAAACACAAAAAATAAATATCATGGTTTTAAACGAATTAGAAATTAGACAAAAATTAGCAGATTTACCCCATTGGATGACTAACGGAAATCATCTCACTCGTACCTTTGAGTTTGCGGATTTTATCGAAGCAATTAACTTTATTAACCTTTTAGTTGAACCTGCCGAAAAAGCTGGACATCATCCAGATATATCCATTTCTTACAATAAAGTAACCATTCACCTAACCACCCATGATCAAGGGGGAATTACTCAAAAAGACTTTGACTTAGCCCAAAAAATTGGTCAACTTTTTAATAAATAAACTACCAATACCTCATCATTAGGTCAGTGTAAAGCTTTGAACCAAAGAAGTAAAAATTGAGAATAATCTCAAAAGTAGTGGCAAAACATGATATTCTAATTTGGGTTTATTACCATATAGACCCAAAAAATAGAGTATTCTTGATGAAAGTAGAGAAGAAAGTTAATGGAAAACACCGTTACCCAGGGAACTAATTCAGAGCAAAAAATTAAAACTACCTTTTGTGTTGAAGAAATACAAGAATTATTACCCCATCGCTATCCCTTTGCATTAGTTGATCGCATCATAGACTATGTACCCGGACAAAAGGCTGTGGGTTTAAAAAATGTTACCATCAATGAAGAATTTTTCCAAGGACATATCCCGGGTAAACCTTTAATGCCGGGGGTTTTACAAGTAGAAGCCATGGCACAGGTAGGGGGGGTTATTTTGACCCTGTTACCCGGAATGAAAGGTAAATTTTTTGCCTTTGGCAGTATTGAAAAAGTCCGTTTTCGTCGTCCCGTGGTTCCGGGGGATCAATTAATTATGACGGTAGAATTATTATCCTTTAGACGCAATCGTATTGCTAAAATGCAAGGGCAAGGTTTAGTTGATGGTCAACTAGCTGTGCAAGGGGAAATGTTATTTTCTTTAATAGACTAATTTCATCGTTAATAAAACTCTAAATCACTGTGATACATCCTACTGCGATCATTGATCCTAAAGCTGAATTAGATCCTAGCGTTACCGTTGAACCTAATGCTTTTATTGGTTCTGGGGTAAAAATCGGGGCGAATACTATTGTCGGTGCTAATGCTGTTATCTCTGGCAATACGGAAATTGGCACCAATAACAAAATTTTCTCGGGGGCGGCGATTGGTTTAGAGCCTCAAGATTTAAAATATAAAGGGGCGGATAGCTTGGTTAGAATTGGCGATCGCAACGTCATTCGTGAATTTGTCACCATCAACCGTGCCACTGCTGAGGGAGAAGAAACTCTCATCGGGAATGATAATCTTTTAATGGCCTATGTCCATGTTGCCCACAATTGTATAATTAAAGACAGAGTCATTATTGCTAATTCCGTTAGTTTAGCTGGACACGTGGAAATTGACTCCAAAGCCGTTATTGGAGGTATGTTGGGCGTACATCAATTTGTACATATCGGCACCATGGCAATGTTGGGGGGGATGAGCCGTATTGAACGGGATGTTCCTCCTTTTATGACAGTAGAGGGTAATCCATCAAGGGTTCGCGCCCTCAATGCCGTTGCTTTTAAGCGTAATAACTTTAGTAGTCAAGAAATTAGGGAGCTAAAGGAAGCCTATCGCATTCTTTACCGTTCAGGATTAGTGTTAACCGAAGCCCTTGATAAATTAACTTCTTTCACCACTAACGATAAAGTTAAAATTTTACATGATTTTCTGTTAGCTTCTAGTACCAATCCCTCACGCCGTGGCCCTATACCCGGTAGTAGAAAATAGAACATTTAGATAAACTATATGATGGGCAAAAGTGGATATACATTACCAGTTTTTGCCACTGCTTCGGCAGTGGCTTGTGTACAATATTTACAAAAAAAACAAGTTATTACACAAGTAGAAATTGACCTTATTATTCCTCCACAAATTACTAATATCACCATTGAACAAGTGGCTTTAATTGGCGAAAATCAAGCCCTTGCTATCACTAAATCTGACCCGGGTGATAATCTTGATTTAACTAAAAATACTCCTATTTGGGCAGTGGTTAAAATAACTCCCCATTCCCAAACAAAGGTAATTATTGAAGGGGGAGAAGGTATTGGCAAAATTATTGATCAAGGTGATAGATCTGCTATCTATAAATATGCTCAAAATTTACTAGAAACTAATATTTTAAATAATCTTAAAAGTACCTCCATAGTTGAAGTGAAAATTATTTTACCCCAAGGAAAAAGTCTTGCTAAAAGAACTTCTAATGAAGCTTTTGGAGTGATAGATGGTTTATCTTTGTTAGGTACTACAGGGATTTCTCAACCTTTGACAAGTAAGGCACAATTAGATTTATATCAGCAGGAGTTAATTAACAAGGCACAACAGTTTGATACTCTTATTTTTTGTATCGGTGAAAATGGTTTAGATTTAGGTACTAAATTAGGCTTTAACCCTCAACAATTGGTTAAAACTGCTAACTGGTTAGGTTCAATGTTAGTCACCGCATCAATGGCAAAAGTTAAATCAATTATTATTCTTGGTTACCATGGTAAGCTCGTTAAACTAGCTGGGGGTATTTTTCACACCCATCATCACTTAGCCGATGGCAGATTGGAAATTTTAAGTGCGATCGCATCTTCCCTCGGTTTACCCCATCAAGTTTTAGTAAAAATTTTTAATGCCTCCACCACAGAATCAGCCCTAGAAATATTACAACAATTTGATCTAGAAAATAATACTAATTGGGTTAATAAAATTTA
This sequence comes from Cyanobacteria bacterium T3Sed10_376R1m, assembly GCA_003566215.1. GTDB lineage: Bacteria > Cyanobacteriota > Cyanobacteriia > Cyanobacteriales > Cyanobacteriaceae > Cyanobacterium. The sequence goes on from PXEJ01000308.1 coordinate 3,777, forward strand.
TCAATTTATGGCAGATAGAATTGAACTAAAATCACAGGAATATATTAGTAAACATTCAGAATTTAAAACTGAGATAGGAGCAATTTTATTCAATCGTAAAAGACAAATTATTGCCACAGGAAAACAAGCAAAAAATAGACAGTTATCATCCAACTTATTACCATCTTGTGACTAGACTATTTGACATAGAAACCTGATAGTAAGAAGATCTAGTAACATAGCAATAATCAAAACTAAATTATTTTAATGGCTAAAAAATATAACGTTTACGGCATGGGCAACGCTCTAGTAGATATGGAGTTTGCAGTAACCCCAGATTTACTCAGTCAATTAAAAATTGACAAAGGTGTTATGACTCTAATGGATGAAACACAGCAAAAACATATAATAGAACAACTTCCTGAACCTTGTAAAAAATCTAGTGGGGGTTCAGCCGCTAACACAATGGTAGCAATTAGTCAACTAGGGGGAAAAGGTTTTTATTCTTGTAAAGTAGCCCATGATGATGCTGGTTTATTTTATTTAAAAGATTTGGTAAACTGTGGTTTAGATACAAACCTAAGTAAAAATAGTCTTTTAGATGGAATTACAGGAAAATGCTTGGTTTTAGTTACCCCTGATGCCGATCGCACCATGAACACATTTCTAGGGATTACAGGGGATTTAAGTAGTGCAGAATTAAAGACAGAAGCCATTGAAGACTCAGAATATTTATACATCGAAGGTTACTTAGTTTCCTCTCCCATTGCCCAAAAAACTGCCATTGAAGCCAAGAAAATTGCCCAAAAGGCTGGGGCTAAAACAGCTTTTTCCTTGTCCGATGCTAACATGGTGGATTTTTTTCGTGAGGGAGTAGATACTATCATTGGTGACGGTGTAGATTTACTCTTTGCTAATGAAACAGAAGCATTAAAAATGGCAAACACCGAGAATTTAACCACTGCCATCAATTACTTTAAAACCATAGCTAAAACCTTTGCCATTACATTAGGCAAAAAAGGCTCATTAATTTTTGACGGAGAAGAATTACTCGAAATTCCTTCTTTTCCCGTTAATGCAGTAGATACTGTTGGGGCTGGAGATATGTACGCAGGGTGTTTGCTCTATGGCATTACTAACGGTTTAACTTGGTCTTTGGCGGGGAAATTAGCTTCTTTAGCCTCCTCTAAATTAGTGACCAGTTTTGGCCCTCGTTTAACTACCTCAGAATTGCAAAATATTTTATCAATTTGTCAATAATTTAGTTGATTGCACATCTTTTTGCCCTAGTACAATTAGAAGTGGTGGGGTGTTAGTCACGGGGGAGAATAAATCCCCCACAGTGTAAAAAAGTAAAGTAGATTAATGAAAAAAGTTGTAATTATCGGTAGTGGTATTGTGGGAAGTACCATCGCATTTGAACTAAGCCAAAACCCGAAACTAGATATAACCTTAATTGATCAAAACAACCCGGGTAGTGGCGCCACAGGGGCCGCATTGGGTTTATTAATGGGGATTATTAGCCAAAAAACAAAGGGTAGGGCGTGGCAACTCAAAGAAGCTAGTTTAAAACGATACCATACCCTTATTGAAGAATTAGAGTCTTTAACCAAAATAAAAATTCCCCACAACAAAGACGGTATTGTTAAGCTACTTTTTGAAGGAGATAATGTCGATAAATGGCACAAATTAGCGGAAACTAGAGCTAATCAAGGTTATACCCTGGAAGTGTGGGATAAAACTCAACTAAAAAAACGTTGTCCAGAAGTTAATCTGAGCAAGGTTATCGGTGCGGTTTATTCCCCCTCTGATTTGCAAATTAGTCCCCCAATCCTCACCCAAGCGTTGGTGAAGGGAGCGAGTTTAAGGGGGGTAAACTGTCAATTTGGAGTAAAAGTTGATAATTTTAATGTTCTGCCCAGTGGAGAGGATGATGATAAGTTCTGCACCAGTGTTGAGGTGGGGGGTGCATCTATCCTTGCGGACTTCGTGATAATTTCTGCTGGTTTGGGCTCTATGGCTTTAACTGAGTCTTTGGGTAATGAGTTAAAAATTATTCCAGTGTTGGGACAAGCATTATTAGTTAAAAGTGATTCTTGGCAAAAAGAAAAAGATTTTAACCCTGTTATTACTGGTAATGATATTCATATTGCTCCCATGGGCAATAATGAGTTTTGGTTAGGTGCTACGGTGGAATTTCCCAATGTCCAAGAATTTTCTATGGCTGATGAACAACTATTGGATGATTTGCACCGAAGTGCGATCGCATTTTGCCCCATCCTCAAAACAGCTCCGATTATGCTTTCTTGGTCAGGAAAACGCCCCCGCCCGGAAGGACAACCGGCACCAGTGATACAAAAATTACAAGGATATAGTAACATAATCCTCGCCACAGGACATTATCGCAATGGAATTTTACTGGCTCCAGCCACAGCAATGCAGGTAGAACAATTGATCATAGATGATGGAGAATTTCCAATTTAATTCTTAATTACAAAAATTGCCATATCAGATATAATTTATCACAATCACTCATCAAAAAATTATGAATAATATATTACATTTAGCCGTAGCTGGAGAATTTCCTACTTATTTTGTTGTAGTTTATGTAGTCGGTTTTATTGCGGCAGTAACCATTGGCTCAATTGCTTGGTATAGTGCAAAACGTCCGGCTGGTTGGGAAGATACTAAAAAACCAGATTTTATTCCCGATATAAAAACTGATTCTAAATCAAAGGAAAATGATAAAAGTTGAAATTTTCTCAACTACTCTGGTTAGTTAACTTCCAAATTAAACTAGAAATAAAATTAACCACAATATGCGCTGTAATCGGGATTAATAAATTATCCGTAGCATAGGCACTATAGCCAAAAATAAAACCGATTATAATTGCCCATATTACATAGTACCAATTTTGAGTATCACTCAAGTGCAACACACCAAATAAGACACTAGAGATGGTGAGGGCAATGTAATCATAACCGAAAGCTGGTATCATTACCCCCCGAAAAAGTAGCTCCTCACTTAATCCGGGAAGTAAACCCACCCAAATTAAATCGGGAATAGCGAGGGGGGTAATCACAAAAGTTAAGTATTGCTCGGCATTGAGGCGATAGGGTGTCCATACTTTACTTAATGTCAGACTTGCACCAATAATACCTAAACCCAATAAGATTCCCGTAATTATAGCTTGTTGATTAAATATTACAGGAATAGGTGCGATCGCCCCTGCCCGTTGCCAAATTTGAGCAATTAATAAAAAAATAATTGCAGTTACTCCCATTAAAACTAAAATTTGGATTCGGGTTAAATGCTCTAAATTGGGTTGATTATTCTTCATTTTTATTTATAATAAAATTTATTAAATAACACTTAAAAAATATTTAAACTCTACTAAAATGTTAATAATTGCTATTTTTTGTTATATAATTGTGGCAATCTTATCCTGTGTTTTCGGAACAATTTATTTAACGAGATCACAATTTATGCCCTATCACTCTCAAGCCCTTAATAAACAATGGCAAGAATTAGAAAATAATTATCAAACTCTGATTTTAGCATTGATGCGAGTGGCAGGAGGTGGTTTTTTAGCCACGGGAATTAGTATTTTTTTATTAATAAGAGTCTATTATACTACCCAGGAAAATAGTTTATTAATTATTATGACTACCATGGGTTTAATTACATCCCTTGGTTCTTTATTGGCGACTATTTTAGTTAAAACAAAAACCTCGGCTTCGCCTCCTTTTGGGCTAAGTCTTGTTTCTATTATCTTAATAATAACAGGAGCTAGTTTTGCTTTTATTAGTTAAATTATTTGCCTTAATTTTCTGGTGTGAGGAGTCAAATTTTGCCAATTAATTCCCCCTCCATAGGCTACCATTACCCCTATGGCTTCTAAATAAGATTTAACTCTAATGGCTTTTATGCCGAGAGGCTCTGGGGGAACTTCGATGATAGTATTATTATCCTCAACTATGATAATTTGGGTGTTAGAGTTGGCAAAACTGAGGGTAGCACTACCGCCACAAGCATTATGGGGAATCACTAACACATCTATATCCTCTTTCCATAAACTATGATTATTTTTTGTGAAGGTAAATTGAGGAGCTCGACTTAACCCCACTAAGACACAGGGTAAAAATGTATGTCCTAATTCCTCCGCCGCCGCCCGGGGAGAAATATCAATGTCGAGGGGTAAAGAAGATAGGGCAGGTGCATGGGCACAGGGAATTTTAAACTCCCTTACTAATAGATGGGAAATAACTGCTTCTGCCCCTGCTAGGGCATCAACACCACTACCATGACGATAGTTTTGTAAAGCTTGGGAGTCACTATCTTCAGGAAAACGAGCAACTACGGCTAAGGCATTTACCCCTGCTTGTTTAATTAGTTTTGCCCCTGCCCTTAACAGGCTATCTGGATTATCAATAGTACCCCAACTTGCACCACTATCAGCTGTTCTTAACTCTACTTTTAGGGGTGCATCGGTGATAATATAGTCTGTAATGTTGATGCCTAATGTTGCTTTGACGGCTTCTGTAGCTTGAAGATGACGATGGTATAATTCTGGCTCGATGGCTTTATCGAGAATTAAACCAATTTTGTTTTGATGGACTGGTTGTAAACCCCATTCTCCTCCAGCAAATTTATCGAGGCCATAGCCTTCTACATAGTCAATATTATCCTTTGACCAGTATAAACTCGCTCCGTTCATAACGTTGGGATGGGTAATAGTGCGATCGCACACCTGACTCATTGCCCGAGCTACGGGCAGGGCATCTCCAGCATAACCACCAATAGATGCACCTATCCCTGTAGGTACAATTAAAACACCGTTGAATGGTTTTGTTTGTCCCATGAAAAATTAATTTAATTATTTGGTGACAATGGCTTCTACATGGGCTTTTTGATTGTCTTGATCAATTTCGGTAACAGCCCAGCGTAAGGGTTTTCCTTCTTCATTCAACTTGGTTTCAATATCTTTTTTTAAGGTTAAAGGATTTTCTTTTAAGTCAATTTCTGCGGTGATAAAATGTGTGGTCATAA
>PXEJ01000105.1 GCA_003566215.1 Cyanobacteria bacterium T3Sed10_376R1m
AAACCATTACGATCTAAACAAGCCCCTACGGTTTTTCCTTCACTAAACGCCAATAAAGCAGGACCATCCCAAGGCTCTTTTAACCCTGCATAGTAATGGTAAAAATCAAGAATTTCGGGATATTTTTCCAACTCAGGTTGATTTTCGTAGGCTTCAGGTACCAAAATCATGAGAGCTTCGGGAATACTACGCCCTGTACGTACCAATAATTCGAGAGAACTATCAAGGTTATAAGAGTCACTGTTATTCATGTTCACAATGGGGGTGACACCTTCAAACTCTTCTTTTGTCCACCCTGGAAGTTCTAAATTTGCTTCCCGTACGCTCATCCAGTTAATGTTACCGATGAGGGTGTTAATTTCCCCGTTATGTCCTAATACTCGCATGGGTTGAGCAAAAGGCCATTTAGGTACAGTATTGGTACTAAAACGACGGTGATATACTGCAAAACGACTTTCGTAGGCGGGGTTACTTAAATCTCCATAGAATGTTTCTAATACATCCCCTTGTACCAAACCTTTATAAACGATGGTACGACAGGAGAAAGAACAAATATAAAAATTATCGCTTAATTTCTTACCAACACGGGAACGAGCAACGTATAAACGACGGTCTAATTCATCCCCTTTATAATGTTTCGTGCCAGAAGTAACGATGATTTGCTCAATGCGGGGTTGATTTTCCTTTGCCTGTGGCCCCAACACATCAGGATTTACGGGTACTTCTCGCCATCCAAGGGTTTTGAGGCTTTCTACTGCTACCATTTCTTCTATATATTTTCGCCCTTGCACTGCTTCTTCTTCATCTTGGGGCAAAAACACCATACCCACCCCCCATTCTTCGGCAGGGGGCATTTCTATATTATTTTCATCGAACCATGTCTTAAAAATTGCTACGGGAATACCCGTTAAAACCCCTGAACCATCACCTGTTTCTCTGTCTGCACCACATCCCCCCCTATGTTCCATACAAGCTAATCCCTTGAGAGCATCTTTGACTAATTTATGGGATTGACGGTTATCTTGATAGGCAATGAAGCCCACACCACAAGCATCTCTTTCTTCTACTAACCAAGGTTGCCCTTGAAACGGGGTTAATTCACTTTTATTTGAATATGTCATTATATCTTGACCTTGCATACTTAGATTCGTTATATTACTTCATGATGGTCATCAATTTGTTGTAATTTCTGATACAGGGGTTTACTTTCCTGACAACCATGTTGCTATGTTCTTTCCATTATAAAGAATTGTTAAGGTTTTTTTTATTTTCTTTATAACTATTTTTTTGTGGTTTATAAAATTTGAGTCTGATGCTGACAAGGATTTGGTGATATTGCTATGATCAATTTTTATTTAAGCATCTTTTTTAGGTATTCTTGGTAGCCAAGTTGATCTAGGTTTTGTTGTTTCTCTTCTACTGTTTGCCGTAATTGATTACTATAGTGTTCGATTTTTGCTAATAATTTTGGTTGCTGAGAGCCTATGATGCGCATGGCTAATAACCCTGCATTCTGAGCGTTACCGATCGCCACTGTGGCAACGGGGATACCTCTAGGCATTTGTACAATAGAATAAAGAGAATCAACGCCTTGTAATTGTTTTGTCTGTACAGGCACTCCAATAACTGGTAAAGGGGTAAGGGAGGCAACCATACCGGGAAGGTGAGCGGCTCCTCCTGCTCCAGCAATAATGACCTTTATGCCTCTTTTGTGAGCATTCTGGGCATATTCAACCATTTTGTTTGGGGTACGATGGGCAGAAACGATTTCTACTTCATAGTTAACTTGAAACTCTTCGCAAATGGCGATCGCACTTACCATAGTAGGTAAATCTGAATCACTACCCATTATTATTCCAACTTCGGGGGATTGTGTCATTAGTTTTTTATCTTTGAATTATAAGTAGTGGGAGCAAATCCTTCTCAATTTAGAGTTGAGGGAACAAACTTTAATTAATTTTTATTGACTGCCATAATTTGAGAGGTGAGAAAACGATTCATCCAACCCTCCAAGTATTGACGATTAACCATTTTTTCTTCTTCGTTAGTTGTGCCAAGGGGAAACGGTGCTAAACCTTGAATGGCAGCGGTAGTAACACAATACATTGATTTTTGAAAACTAATACAAATCTTGACCAATAAATCATCTTCTCCCCGTAAAGTTTTACCATATACCTCGTGAAGATAGTCGGGTATATAGTGACGCATATCCTGCATTAATAGGGTGGGGGGAATCCCCGCACTGCCTACAGGAAAAGGATCTGCGTATAATGCTCCATAGGTAAATTCTCCTTGTTCGTTGGGAATTTGGTTCGCCTGAGCATTATAAGAAACTGTACCTAAAAATGGAGTCCCTCGGAAGAAAACTGCTTCTACGTAGGGTACGGCGGTTTCCATTAAGAAAGTTAAACCAGCACTAGGAGGAATTAGAGGATATTTTTTACCTTTGATTTCTACTTCGTAAGTAATCGGTGTACTAGCGTCGGCGACTAAACCATCTAAAACATGTTGTACGACTTGGGGAATTGTTGTAATTTCACCCCTATCATATTTGTCGGATAAAGCAATAAACATATCACTCATTACTCGCCAAAATTGACCCAATGCGGAGTAATAAGCCGACATTTTTATTTGTTCGCTCAAAAAATCAGGAAAAATTTTATTTAAGCCTAAAATAATGGGGTTATTTTTAAATTTGACTTTAACAATTTGATCACAATTTTTTTTAAACTCATCACTGTCAATGTATTCATCTAACTTACCTCCTCCATGCCAAAGCATTCCTCGCATACAGTATTCTGCATACTCATAATTAATGCGATCGTGCCACCAATGTTTAAGTAACCTAGAAAAGGAAACATCACCATTAAAGTATTTAAAAAAGGGAAACAAAACTAGAAATTGTTTTTCAGCAATGTAGTTAAGATTAATGGAATATTTATCTAGTACCACCCCGTAAGACTTAAGAATACCCACTACATCGAGGACATTTTCGGGACTATCTTTTAAAAGAGCTTGTCCTTGTTCTAGACGATAAATATATTCGGCTAAAGGATGTTGTGATGGTTTAATTGGAGTAGCTACCATAAAATCTTTAATTTTACTGTCAATTAAGCTCTAATCTTACCATAGCTTAACTTTCTTGTGAAGTAACTCATAAATTTAAATCATTGGGGGTAATCCCATTAAAAATCCGATCAAATATTTGTAATGCTTCTGTCTGAGTATAAAAACCAGAAATGACATTACCCCAGAAAAATGAATCTTCCCGTCGAATTATCGATGGTGTATTTTGTTGAGTGCCATAAAGTATAGGTACTTTAGTATATTCCATACCCCTCAAAACAGAAATTCTATGTTTTCCACTCCGTATAAAAATTTTGTATTTATTTTCTTTCATTAATATACGTGCTTTAATATGGTCACCATATTTATTCGGTTGATAACCTGAGTGTTGTATTGACTCATATATATTGATTAGTCTATGAAAAGTTGCTTCTCCAAAAGCGACATCGACTGGTCCATAATAAAAGAAACCCTGAGAAGGATTTTTACTCAGTTTATTTTTATTTTGAGGTAGTTTTTTTAAACGTACTGCTCTGAGACTACCTACATCACCAGCATCCCAAGGAAAAGGAGGAGCATTTTCAGGAAACTTTGATAAGACAAGGTTTGGGCTGGGCATGGTTAAACCAGCTACCTGTGCTAGGGTTTTGGGTTGCCAAGTATTATAAAAATGCTCCAAAGGAGAACCTTTATAATGTTTACATTGTCCCTGAGCGTATAACTTTACAGTTAATGAAAATGGGTCAAGATTATTCCTAGAAAAATCAAATGCGTTAAAACCGCCACTGATAACTGAATTAAGATATGTATTGCATAAGTAAGTGCGATCGTTACAAGAATAAAACCCTTCAATGGGAGAATTAGATATAGGAATATCTTGACCTGAATTTAGGGTTGTGTCAGATTGAAGTCTTCGTAAAACGTTAGCAAACCTTTTGATTTTGTTAAACATGACAAGTATAATAACTGGAATTTATGAACTACAGCAATCCGCTACTCTGAGATTGCTGTTTCTGACGCTTCTTTGCAGACATCTGCTTTTTCGCCCCAAGTTGCCTCATACTTCCGCATTCGGTAGAGCTTGACGACTCTGCATCTAAAGAGGCACGTTCCATACCCCTGATGTAATTTTCGATGACCATTGCGGCGGCAGTATCCCGATTAGTAGTAAAACCGCAGTTTTCGCATTTATGCACCCTCTCAGATAAAGATTTTTTCTTTTGATGTCCACACTTAGGGCAAGTCTGGGAGGGTTTTACTTTGCGAGTAGGAATTTCTATATACATTCCTCCTGCCTCTGTTACCTTGTAAGCAATCATGGACTTGAGTTCTCCTATCCCTACATCTAAGATGGAGCGATTAAGTCCTGTTTTTTGCTTCTTACGCTTACTACCTTTTTTAGCTTTTTTGGTCATACCTTTAATATTAAGTTGCTCTGTACCGATGAAGCTATTACGGCTAACTATATCTACCGATACCTTGTGATGCCAATTGTGACGTTGGCGAGCAACTTTACTTTGAATTTTCCCAATAGCCTTTGCTACTTTTTTATACCTCCGAGAAGGTTTTACTCCCCTGCGAGGGTTTCGCTTTCTTCTAGCTTTTTTAGCTATATGTTTAATCTTCTCCTGAGTAGTTTTAAGAAACCTAGGGTTTTCCACAAAGTTTCCATGGGAGTCGGCTATGGCATCATTTACCCCAAAATCTAGCCCAATTACCCCTTTATCGGTTTGATAACGAGTAGGAATACAATCCACTGTAATGGAAGCATACCATTTACCTTGTTTGTACATTATGGTGCAAGTCTTTGGTGTACCCCAATCCCTAGCCTGTCCACGCATCTTAATTTCTCCTAAGTTTGAGATTTTAAGAGTGCCATGCTTCCCTTGAGTATCAGCTTTCCATCCTGCTTTACAAGGATATGTCCACCCCTTGTAATACCTTGCCGATTTAAACTTGGGATACCCCGACTTTAATTTAAAAAATCGTTGAAAAGCAAAATCAACACGTTTCACTGTAGCTTGAAGTGCATGGGAACCCAACTCTTTGTATTCCACCCAAACCTGTTTAAACTCAGGTAGTATATTCTGTTGATCAAAATAAGTTACATTTTTACCAAGCCTTTTGTATTGCTCTTTACGGTCACTAATACAAGCGTTGTACAAATCTTTGTGTAAACGTCGCCAATAGTGCATTTTTTCGTTTTGAGCTTTATTTGGGTATAGCCTAAACGTAACTCTTTTGATAGCCATATCTAATCAAAAAGTTTTGCTAAGATATTAGTTATTTTATCATGCAGTTTGGGGATTGTCTATTGAAGCCTAGAAAAAGTTCTCACAGTGTTTTTAGTGTTCACTTGCACTTTGTGTTTGTAACTCATTATCGGAGAAAAGTGTTAACAAAAGAAATGATTGTAAGACTAGGAGAAATGCTAGAACAAGTAGCAAAAAAGTTAGATTGCTATATTTTAGAATTTAATGGTGAGCCAGATCATGTACATATCCTCTTGGATCTGCACCCAAAAAATGCTATCTCCACAGTTGTCGGTTGTCTAAAAAGCTCAACGGCTAGAATGTTAAAAAAGGAATTTCCTCAAGAAGTAAAAAAATATTATTGGGGAAAAGTGTCTTTTTGGTCTGGCTCTTATTACGTCTCAAGCACTGGTGGTGCAACTATCGAAAAGCTCAAAGAGTATATAAAAAATCAGGAAGGCGGAAAATAGAATGAGGTGTTGCTATCCTTCCCTAATCCGCTACGCTCTCGTTTGGGGACTGTCGCAACGAACGTTCAACATTTTTTGTTTCCTATTAGCAATTAATCCATTATTATAAACAGAAGAAAATAGGACATTGAAACACTATTTCGTTAAAATTAAGCTGCTTGAGTTGTTATTCAAAAAAGAACTGAGTAATATTATTCATCGATGGGCTAATCTGATTTTGTGATTAATTTCTACAAAACCTTCTGCCGATAAATACTTAAACCTCTTTTTTCTTTTTTATCCTGTACTGAGATTAATTCCCACAAAATGAAAGAAACTAAAAATAAACTAGCATCTTACGTCGATGCAGTATGCCCTATAATTTATATTAATCATTTTGATTTTAATGCAATTGATAGTCTTATTAAACAAGTAGTTGTAGAAAAGAATAATATTCATGAATACAATGATGCTTTTGGTTATGTTGATTTTGAGTGGAAAAAGCCCAAAAATGATCATCAAAAACAAGATTTAGCTAGTTTTTTGCGGTTTTTTGCCCAAGCAGAAGAAACAAGCACAACAAAAGGGACAGTTTTTTTATTACTTAAAGATGTTCATTTTCATCTAGATAATCCTGAAATAATTGCCCTATTAAAGTTTATAGCTTTGAAAACTTTAAGTCTTCAAGAGAAAAGTTTTGAAATTATTATAATTATAGTTGCCAGTAAATTAGTTATTCCTTGTGAATTAGAAAAATTAATAACAGTTTTCGATTTTCCCCCTCTTTCGGAAAATGAAATCACGAAAATAATCAGTAAGTTTTCCCAAAAGTTAGAAATTAATATGGATGAAGATTTAGTGAAACAATTAGCTAAAACTTCCCAAGGATTAAGTGAACTCGAAGTTAATCAGTTTTTGTATTTAGCTTATCAAAATGGAGGGATTATCGATATAAATGATAAACAATTAATTATTGAAGAAAAAAAGAAGGCTATTCAAAAAATTAGTTCTTTAGAAGTTCTTGATTGTAATGAAAGTATTGATGATATTGGTGGTTTAGAAAAACTTAAATCTTGGTTACACAACAAAGCAAAAGTATTTAAGGATTTAGACAAGGCTCTTGAGTATGGTTTGAAAATACCCAAAGGAGTTATGTTAGTAGGTATGCCGGGATGTGGTAAGAGTTTGGTTGCAAAGGTAGTGGCGAATTTATTTGAAGTACCGTTAATACGTTTAGATATTAATAATTTATCTGGTCAAAAGGTTGAGAACACTTTTAAACAAACCGTTAAAATGGTTGAAGTAATTAGCCCTTGTATTTTGTGGATAGATGATATTGAAAAAATCTTGGTTGGATTTTTAAATGATAGGAATGGTGGTATTAATGCAAGATTGTTTAATAGTTTTTTTACTTGGTTACAGGAAAAGGAAAACACCATTTTTGTTGTGGCAACAGGTAATAATATTTCTAAATTACCCCTTGATTTTTTATGTAAAGGTGGATTTGATGAAATATTTTGGTTGGGTTTTCCTAATGAGGAAGAAAGAAAAAATATTTTTAAAATTCATTTAGTTAAAAGAGGAAAATGGCATAAAAATATTAACATAAATACTATTGTTAAACATACGGAAAATTTTAGTGGTGCTGAGATTGAAGCTGTTGTAAAAGAAACTGTTGAAAATGCTTTTATTAATGATAAAAATTTGATTAATACTGACGATTTAGTTGCTACTATTAAATTGACTAAAACTCTTTACAATTCCTTTGAAAGTAGGGTAAAACTTATAGAAAAATATCGACAACAAGGTAATTTTAGATCAGCTACTTAAGATTGTTTGGCTCTTCGCTACTTAATTATAGTCAATCATTTTTAAAATTATAAGTTATGAAAAATCTAATACAAAATTATTGAAGTTTTTAGTGTTACTCAACAGAGGGTAAAATCTTTGACATCAAAAATTAAAAGATGGTGCCATATACAACGAAGTTTTTTTTTCACAGGGATATAAAGTTGTTACTATAAAACTTTATATTTCTGAATTTACCTTATTTTTTTGTTTAGGTGCTGAACAACTTAAATCAAATAAATCCATTTGTTGTTTACTGGCAAAAGTAGTCATCTTAATTCCATCAGAAAAAGACTGCTTTTGTGGTATAATGCCTTCAGGTTGTTAACCGTAGGAACAATGAGGAAAGAAGTTAAGCGTCATACTCCGTGATCCTAAAATTCCTAACAGTCAATGGTAGAAATAAATCCAAACTGTAAGGACACACACAAAAATTGTTATGCCTCAGTTTTTTTATAATAGATATAACATATGGCTATTAATTTACAAAAAGGACAAAGAATTTCCCTAAAAAAAGAAGCCCCTAAATTAAAACAATTAATGTGTGGTTTAGGTTGGGATATGCTCAAAACCAAAGGGGGTTTTTTATCTGGTTTATTGACTCCCAAACCTCCTAGTGCAGATCTCGATGCTTCGGTAATTTGTTTAACCGAAAATCAAAAAATTGATTCTCAAAAAGATGTTGTTTATTTTGGAAATTTACGCCATTTTTCTGATGCCATTACTCACAGGGGAGATAATTTAACTGGGGAAGGGGATGGAGATGATGAAGAAATTATCATGAATTTAACTCAATTACCGACTAATATTTATAAGTTAGTAATTGTGGTTAATATTTATAATGCTTTTGACAGAAAACAAGATTTTAGCCACATTGACAATGCTTTTGTACGTCTTGTTGATTTAAGTAATAAAAAAGAAATTGCTCGTTATACTTTATCGGGAAGTCAATATGAGGGACAAACGGGGATGATTATGGCTGAGTTAACCCGTGATGGTGATGATTGGAGTATGACGGCAAAGGGAGAAGGGTTGAGAGTTAAAGATTTAGCCGCCATAGTCAAAAAGTATTGATTAAAAAGTTTGCCTAAAGGGTAGTTAATAATTTAAAAATTTAATTATCTTAGTTTTGTGTTAGTAACGTTACCTTTGAACTTGTTAAATATA
>PXEJ01000331.1 GCA_003566215.1 Cyanobacteria bacterium T3Sed10_376R1m
GCAACGGTTTGTTTTTGCCCTGCCTGTTTAATAGTTTGATCTACGAACTTACGGGCTTCTTCGGTGGTCATTTTCCCTTTTCTAACCATGTCGTCGCCAATTTTTTGAATTTCTTGGGCAAAGTTGGGATTATTAATAACTTTGTCTGCCTGTTGTTTAAATTCTTGTAGGGTATCCCCCGCTTTTTGAGCTGCATATCCAGCGATGCCAACGCCTAAATAAAGGGCTTTTTGAAAGATATTTTCTGATTCTGCCATGGAATTATTTAAAAATTGATATTGGTGGTTATTCTTTTATTGTAAAGGGAAATTTAAGAAACGATGGTAAATAAACCCCTGATTAGCTAAAATGAGCAAACATAACTGTTTCCCTAGTTGATTAATTAACAAAACCTTGAACTCTAATCCTCCTTTACCTGATTCTTTCGATGTTGTCATTGTTGGTTCTGGGGCGGCTGGTTTGTATGCTGCCCTTTGTCTTCCTTCTTCGTTGCGTATTGGTTTGATTACGAAGGATAAGCTCAAGAAGGGGGCTAGTGATTGGGCCCAGGGGGGCATTTCTGCTGCGATCGCCCCTGATGATTCTCCTGTGCTACATTTAGAGGATACGTTGAAGGCTGGGGCTGGTTTATGTGATAGGGATGCAGTGCAATATTTGGTGGAAAATGCCGTAACGTCCATTCGCTCTTTGTTGGAGATGGGGGTAGAATTTGATCGTCACAATAATGATTAGTTAGCCATGACCTTAGAAGCCGCCCATTCTTTCCCTCGGGTACTTCATGCGGCAGATACCACCGGAAGGGCGATCGTATCTATTTTACGACAAAAGGTATTGAATAGCGATCATATTTCTATTTATGAACAAGCCTATGCCCTCAATTTGTGGATAGATGAAACCGATAAACGTTGTCAGGGAGTTTGCTTGTTATACCAAAATAGAATTAATTGGTTAGGGGCAAAAGCTGTTATTTTGGCCACAGGGGGAGGAGGGCAGGTTTTTGCTCAAACGACTAACCCCAAGGTAAGCACGGGAGATGGCGTTGCTTTGGCATGGCGTAGTGGAGCGGTGGTTAGGGATTTGGAGTTCGTTCAGTTTCACCCTACCGCATTAAAAAAGGAAAATGCTCCTCGTTTTTTGATTAGTGAGGCAGTAAGAGGTGAGGGAGCCCATTTAATTGATTCTAAGGGGGTTAGGTTTGCCTTTGATTATCACCCTAAAGGGGAGTTAGCCCCCCGGGATGTGGTTAGTCGGGCCATTTATAGTCATTTACATAAAATTAGTTCTAACCCAGCCCTTGATAATGTTTTCCTTGATTTACGCTCTATTCCTCGCTCCCGTTTAGAATATCGTTTTCCCAATATTATTAATCGTTGTCAAGAATGGGGCATTGATTTATTTTCTCAACCGATTCCTGTTTCTCCCGCCGCCCATTATTGGATGGGTGGCATTCAAGTTGATTTACATAATAAAACTTCCATTGAGGGGTTATATGCCATCGGCGAAACTGCTAGTACAGGTGTTCATGGGGGAAATCGCTTGGCTAGTAATTCTTTGTTAGAGTGTGTTGTTTTTGGGGAAACTTTTAAAGATATTGATTTATCTTCTATTTCTAGAGCCTTTCCCAAGGGGATAAGGGAGGTTGTAACCATGGAAAATTGGGATCAGGAAATGAAAGTAGTAGAAAAAATCAGAACGGAATTACCTCTTTTAATCTGGGAATCTGCGGGTATTTGTCGCACGGATTCTATGTTAAGAAGTGCGATCGCACTTATCACACAATGGTATGGTGAAATTGAAAAACTAAAAATAACTCAATTTTTATCAAAATTAAGTCCCCATAAAAAGTATGAGCTTAACTCCCAAACCATGGAAAAATACTTAAAATTAACTGCAGAAACCCGAAACTTAATGGATGTTGGGTATTTAATCTTAAAATCTGCTTTATTCCGTACCGAAAGTCGAGGAGGACATTACCGCCTTGATTATCCTCAAACCCAAGACCATTGGCAATATCACACTTTTATCAAAAATGCTCATTGGTGGGTAGGACAAATAAATTAAACTACCAAACTTTTTTATGTTTTCCTATTATAAATAATATCAAAATCTTGACCAGTAATTTTTGCAACATAATTTAGGTTAAGATAACTAAATCAAATATTTTAGTTAATTTTTTTTCAGCGACATAGGTAATAATTAGATAGTGTTTACAGGATTAATAGAAGGCATTGGTAAGGTTAAACCGTTGGGGAACGATTTATTTAATATTGTCCTTGAATCTAAATCTAAGGAAAAAATTAGCTCCGATTTAGAGTTAGGGGATAGTGTTGCTGTGGATGGAGTTTGTTTGACAGTAGAAAAGATAACTACTAATGGCTTTGTTGCTACAGCGTCTCCAGAGACTTTACAAAGGACAACTTTGGGTAAAAGTGCCACCAATCAAAGCTGTGTTAATCTGGAAACCTCCTTAAGGGTGGGGAGCAAAATTGGAGGACATTTTGTGAGTGGACACGTTGACGGCATTGGTTGTCTAAGGGATTCTATCATTACCAACAAGGCATGGGAAATGACTTTTTCTAGCCCACAAACCTTCAAAGCTGAATGGAATCGTTATCTTGCCCCTTATATTGTTTCTAAGGCTAGTATTGCCGTTAATGGTATTAGTTTAACTATTGCTGATTGTGATGAACAGGGTAATTGGTTTAAAGTTGCCGTAATTCCTGTTACCTATGCTCAAACGAATTTGGCACAGTTAAAATCAGGGGATTGGGTTAACCTTGAGGGTGATATTTTAGGGAAATATGTTAATAGATTAATTGGTTATCAAACCAGTACAAAATCAGCACAGTCTGACATTAGTCTTGATTTTTTGACACATCATGGATACTAATTCGGTTTTGCTGAGTGAGGAAAATTTAAAATTGTGAGGTTTTTTTCTCTCGGTTTAGTATCTGTAATTTTTGATTTTTAACTATTTTTTAACAAAAAAGTCTTACTTTTGTTTATTTTTTATCGCAATTTGATAATGATCAGTTTTTAGTAAGTTAAGATGGTCAAGAAAAATTAACTATAAGAAGTTATGGAAAGTCAAGATACCTTAGTTTTTAAATCAGCCTATGAATTAGGAAAACTTGTTCATAAAAAAGAAATATCTCCTTTAGAGTTAACTGAATTATATCTGCAACGCATCGCTGATATAGATAAAAAAATAGGTTCTTTTGCTTATGTAGCAGGAGAAATGGCACTCAAAGATGCCCATATTAAAACCGAAATTTTGGGTAACACCAAGGATACTAAAGAATTTTCTCCTTTTTTTGGTATTCCCACTGCTATTAAAGATTTATATAATGTTAAAGGAATGCCTACTGGCTATGGTAATAGCTTTATAAAAAATCAAATTGCTGATTATGATAATGGTTTTGTTACCAAAATCAAAGAGGCGGGAATGATTATTTTAGGTAAAACATCGACTTCAGAATTAGGTTCATTACCTTATACGGAGTCTGTTGGTTTACCCCCTTGTCGTAATCCCCATAACCTTGATTATACGGCTGGAGGTTCTAGTGGAGGAGCGGCGGCGGCGGTATCTGCTGGTTTAATACCTGTAGTATGTGGGTCAGACGGTGGTGGTTCAGTTCGTGGTCCTGCTTTTTGTTGTGGTTTGGTGGGTTTAAAGCCATCTAGGGGCAGAATTTCTAATGCTCCGGTGGGAGATTATTTGGGGGGAATTGCTACCCATGGTTGTATTAGTCGTACGGTGAGAGACTCGGCTATTTTATTAGATATTCTCTCAGGTTATGTTACGGGTGATCCTTATTGGTTAGCGAACCCAGAAGAAAGTTTTTCTGATTCTACTGTTAAAAATCCTTCTGATTTAAAAATTGCCTATGCCATGGGGGTTTTACCTAATAGGGAGGCTGATTTATCTTTGCAGAAGGAGGTGAAGGAGACGGCTATTGTCTTTGAGGAAATGGGACATGAAGTTACTCCGTGTAGTCTTGATTTTTCTGCTTTGGTTGAGCCTTTTACTTTAGTTTGGCAATCGGCTATTACTGAGCTGACTTTTCCTGATGAAATTCTTAGTCCCATGAATCGTTGGTTAAGGGAAAATTCTCCTAGTTTGGGTAAGTATCTATCGGCTATTCATCAAATGCAGGTTATTTCTCGTCAATTTGTTGCTCTGTTTGCTGATTTTGATGTTTTGTTATTGCCTACTTATTTACGACCTGCCATAAAGATAGGGGAGTGGGGCAGTTTATCATCTGAAGAATGTTTAAATCGTATCATAGATTGGATTAGTCCTTGTCCTCCTTTTAATGCTACGGGGCAAAGTGCGATCGCACTTCCCACTGGATTTACTGATAACGGCTTACCGATAGGAGTGCAATTAGTTGCTAAACCTAATGATGAACAAACTATATTACAACTAGCTTATCAATTAGAACAAGTAAAACAATGGCACAAGTATCGCCCGGTAAATTAGAATTTGATCAAAAATTAATGAGGGTTTGACATTTCTATTTTAGTTTCTTTGTTTGGAATTAAAAACTTTATTTTTGCTTAACGTAATATACTTTATTTTTATTGTTGTAACCCTATGAAAAATAATAGTCCTGCTAGTGATGCGATCGCACTTTTAATTGACTTAGCCCAAAAAGGAGAAATTAATCCTTGGGATGTTCAAGTAATCGAAGTAATAGATCGTTTTCTAGCAGAGTTGGGATTAGAAAATATCCATAATATAAATTATTTAGACACTGATTTATCTCACTCAGGACAGGTAATGTTATGGGCTTCAATGTTAGTTTTATTTAAAGCAGATACTTTAGAAAAGTTAGGACAAGAAGAAACTAATAATGATGAAATTCTAGAGGAAGAATTAGGAATAAATCAGAGAAATCGCCGTTTAAATAATAACTTAGAAGAACAAATAAAACGCCGTGCTTCCGCACTTCCTCCTCGTAAAAGACGAGTCACCCTAGAAGAGTTAATCACCCAATTGCAAGAAATAGAAAAAGAAATAAAACAAACTAATAATTTACATGATGTAAACTTAAACAAAAAACGTAAATATACAAAAAAACAAGCACTTAAAACTATTACAGAGTTAGCTCACGACGAAAATTTAACTCAACTAGCTCAAGAATTAAGCAATTTTTTAAATGAAAATAGTTTTATTTTATCACCTTCTACTGAAGAAGTTAGTTTAGATAAATTAGTTTGCTCTTGGAGTCAATATCAAGAAAGTCCTCAACAAGATAAAGTAGGAGTTTTTTGGGCTTTATTATTATTATCCTCCCAATCAAAAGTTGAACTATCTCAATCAGAATTTTATCAAGATATACATATTAAATTAATTACGGATACTGACTAATCATGAAGTATTATAAATAATTAGGCTTTGCTGAAAAAGTACTATGGTAAGGAGAATTGATCATTGACAATTATAAAGTTTTATTTTCTGGGTGTAGTATGTGTAATTTTGCACTTTTAACTATTTGTTTGTCAAAAAAGTGTTACTTTTGTATATTTTTTGATACTTTGGATCGTACCATAGCAAAATCAACCAACCATCAGCGAAGAAACCAGAAAAATTCTGTTTGGACAAAACTCCAAGAAAAATTAGAGAAATTGAGGTTTAAAAGTATTGAAGTAAAATTAATTGTGCCTGACAAATGAGATAATAGATAGGTGTGATTAATAACATTGGTCAATGACGGTATTTTGTGATACTTGTGAATATTTTGTTTTATGTAAAAATTAAGACTTAATAATTTCAGATTGTAATGACATATATAGCATTTTTTATAATTATGAGATACATTTATTATTCTCAAGTTCCCCTTATTAAGGGGGATTTAGGGGGATCGTTTTGTACCCCGTAACCATGATAATTGCTATAATCTAATATTGAAATATTTTGAGTCCCTAACAGAATGAAATAATAAATATTTTTATGGTTTACCCTTTTACATTATTGTCATGTTATGTATTCCATATTTTTCTCATAATCTAAAAATGTAAAAATAAAATAGCATTGTCATATGAGTCAATCAAATAAAATATTTTCTCAGGAAGAGAATAAAACAACTATAAAAAATAATCGTATTTTACATCTATTATTATTTGTTGATAATCGTCATAGTTCTCAAAAAAATGTAGAACAAATAAAACAATATCTTCATAAATTAACTCAAAATTATCAATTTCAATTAGAAGTACTGGAAATTAGCAAATACCCTCATTTAGTAGAGCATTTTAAATTAGTTGCAACTCCTGCTCTTATAAAAATAAATCCAGCGCCACAACAGACTTTAGCAGGAACAAATTTAACAGCACAATTGCAAAAGTGGTGGGATAGATGGCAAAGTTCCCTGTTAGAAATAAAAGATAAAAATAGTAATGATTCTCAAGAATCAATATTACAAACTTGTCTTCCTTCCTCAGAATTAATTCGTTTAAGTGATGATATTTTTCAGTTAAAACAAGAGGTAGAAAATTTACAACAACAGTTGCATTTTAAGGATCAAATGTTAGCAATGTTAGTTCATGATTTACGAAATCCTCTAACAGCAGCGTCTATTGCTGTAGAGACTATTGAATTAGCTAAAAATCAAGAAAATAGGGAAACTTTAGACAAACTACAAACACAACTTTGTGATCAAGCAAAAAAACAATTTGTGGTGATGAATAAAATGATCACTGACTTATTAGAAATTTCCCATACTAGGGATAGTCAATTAAATATTATTCCAGCAAAAATAAATTTGTATAATTTATGCGAAGAAATTATTAATAATGTTGAGAAAAAAATCAAAGATAAAAAGCAGACGTTGATTAAAGATGTGCCTCAAGATTTACCTCCGGTTTATGCTGATGGAGAATTGTTGGGACAAGTTTTAATTAATTTGATGGAAAATGCGATCAAATACACTCCTAATGAAGGTCAAATCACTATCTCTGTTATTCATAAAACTATTCAAAAAGTTGAGGTAAGTATTATTGACACGGGTTCGGGTATCCCCACAGAAAAAAAAGAACGTATTTTTGAGGGACATTTTCGCCTTGAAAGAGATGTGAAGCAAGAAGGTTACGGAATTGGTTTAGCTTTATGCCGACAAATAATTAACGCCCATTATGGACAAATTTGGGTAGATGATAATGGGAGTCAAGGTAGTTGTTTTCGCTTTACCCTACCCGTCCATTTTTGATAGTGGACTATGATTAAAGAGGATTTAAAATTTGGAAAGATAATATCTTAAATATTCTTTTATTAAAAATAAGTAGTTTATTTATTGAAAAATTTGTCTCAGTTTTTATTTAAAAATTAATGTGATTTATTTCTTTATTTTAGATAATTAGTTCTCAATTTTTCTTAATATTGATAAAGATCGAAGAGAAGTATAATAAAAGTAGAAGTTAAGGAGATTAATATGTTATGAAAAATTTATTTATAACTGCAAGTATAATAACTCTTAGTTTCACGGGAATTAATCAGGTGATGGGACAAAATCTTGATCATCTGAAACAGTTAGTTGAAACCAATCAGTGTATGGGATGTGATTTGAATGGTGCTGATTTAGAAGAGACTCATTTGATTGGCGCTGATTTACGCAATGCTGATTTGCGCAATGCGAATTTAAAAAATGCGAATTTGGAAGGTGCTGATTTAGATGGAGCTGATTTACGTGGGGCTAATTTGGAAAATGCTTTTTTGACCAATGCAACGATGAATTATGCTAATCTTAATGGTGCTAATCTCAGTTATGCTGTGTTGTTTGATACCCATGTTGATCATGCACTAATGGATGATATAGATATTAGAGAAGCAACTATTTATCATACGAAAATTGGTATTGGTGGACCTTATCCAGAGTTAGAGGATTATTAGGAAAATAGTTTTGCAAAATTCACTTTTTTTGAAGGTTAAGGGTGGTTTAGGTTCAGCTTTGATGGGAAACTTTTTTTCTCAATTTCCTGATCACAATTCTTTATATTTAAGTGATGATTTAGTCGTTGTTTCTTCTGCTCTAAAGGTTGCTTTTGCAGGTTTTCATTCTATTATTAATACTCAAGATGTTACTCAAAAGTCTTGGTTAATACACTTGGTACGTTATGATGAGTCTTTGTTGCAATATAAGGGTTCTTTTTGTTTAGCAGAAAGTGCGATCGCACTTATACCATTAATAATATATCGCCACGAAAATATAAATCAACTAGAACTCGATTTAGAACAAATTAGCAAACTATGGTTAAAAGATAGTTTTTACTATGAAGACTTGAGAATATGGTCAATATTTGTGGGTTTATTGCTAAAAAATAACTATTTAGAAAGGGAAAAAAACACTAAGCAGTTATTAAGTTTTTGTCGGACAAAAAATAGTAGAGAGAATATTAAGCTAATTAATATTTGTCTCAAGAATAGATATACATTGCAACAAATAGAAAAGCAATTTAAAGATAGTATAAGTGAACAATCCCTTATTATTTACCAAACAATTTATTTATTTCTTAGCCTCTCAGACTACTTTGAATTGTGCTTGTTAAAAAGTACCCAGATAAGTGAAAATGTAAAACTTGTAGCAACTCTTACTGGTTTTTTGCTAGGTATTCATAATAGTTATTTAAAAATCCCTTTATTTTGGCGTAAGTATTTAGAAATTTCTCCTATCACTACATCCTTAAACATAGATCAATTAAGCGAAAATTTCGTCTCTAC
>PXEJ01000284.1 GCA_003566215.1 Cyanobacteria bacterium T3Sed10_376R1m
ATTCGCTATAATAATTAATGTGCGAAATCGATGGGACGTCGCCAAGCGGTAAGGCAGCGCGTTTTGGTCGCGCCATTCCTAGGTTCGAATCCTAGCGTCCCAGTTTGAAACTATTAATTCTGATTTACCTTATGTTTAGGTGAGTAATAGTTGAATATGTTAAACAGGTTTTTTCATGATGTAGAAGATTTTGTTTCCCTTGACTTACTCCCGTTGCAAGAAAAAGTAAGTTATTGGTATGAGGGAAAATGTTCAAAAACAGGGAAATATTTAAAACTCCCTCGCTCTATCTTGGTGGAGAAAATTGCCTATAAACTCATGGAATATTTAAACCAAAATGAGTTTTTTCGGGATGAGGGTAAAATGTATGGGGTTTTGTTGTCCCAAAACCCTCAGGGAAAGTTAAAGGTGATTAAGGCTTTTTCTGGACTTTTTTTGGGTGAAGATAATATTGAGGGATGGGTTAATCAAATTCCGGGGCGCAATAAATTTGCTTTGGCACAAAAGTTTACTCTCCAAGAGTTAGATAAAATTAAACAAAAAATTATTGATTTAGAGAGATTATCTATAAGGGAAGAGTATCAAACAATTTTAATAAAATATGAACAAGACTTAAGTAGTTTGAAGAAAAAACATCGTCAAAGAAAAAAAATTCGGGATGATAAACGTAACTTTTTACAAGAAAATCGAAGTGAACAATCTATCCAAAAAGTTTTAGCAAATTTGGAGCAAGAAAGTCGTAAGGATGATTGGGAAAGAAGGGTTTTGAAGAAAGAATGGCAAGAAATTTTATTCCCTTTAGAAAACCAAGTTAAGTTAGCTGATAAGCAAATTCAAGCATTAAAAAAAGAACGAAAAATTTTATCTAGGCAACTACAATCACAAATGCAGGGGGCTTATTCTTTAACCAATTTTTTGGGGCAAACATTAAGTTTGTCGGAGTTGGTTGATAAGTCTTTTATTCCTACTGGTACAGGGGATTGTTGTGCTCCTAAATTATTACATTATTCTGCGGTGAATAAGTTAAAACCTTTAGCTATGGCTGAGTTTTGGTGGGGAAAGTCTTCTCCTAATGGGGAAAAAATGGCGGGTAATTTTTATCCTGCTTGTGTGGAAAGATGTCAACCGATTATGGGTTTTTTATTGTCAGGTTTGGGTGATAGTTTTCAGATTAAAGAAGATTATCAAATACCGATTATTTATGAAGATAATTATTTGTTAGTTATTGATAAACCTTCTGGTTTGTTGTCTGTGCCGGGGAGAAAAATTGATAATTTTGATAGTGCAGAATCACGTTTTAAAAATAGTGGGAAGGGTAATCAAAATTTAAAAGCTGTTCATCGTTTAGATCAAGATACTTCTGGTTTATTAATTTTAGCTAAAGATACAAATACTTACGTTTGTTTGTCTCAACAATTTGCTCAAAAAAGGGTGATAAAATTATATGAAGCTGTATTGGCTGGGTTTGTAGATAAGGTTGAGGGAGAGATAGATTTACCTTTGTGGAGTAATCCTGAAAATCGCCCCATACAAGAAGTTTGTTTTTCTCGGGGTAAGGCTTCTATGACTCGTTATCGGGTAATTGGTTTTGATGGTGATTATACAAGGGTGGAATTTTTGCCCATTACGGGGCGCACTCATCAGTTGAGGGTTCATTCTGTCGAGGGTTTGGGAATACCGATTAAGGGCGATCGCATTTATGGTTTTATCAATAATAATAGTGATAGACTCCATCTTCACGCCCGTGAAATTAGCTTTTATCATCCCATTACCAATGAAAAAATATCTTTGAAGTCTCCTTGTCCTTTTTGATAGAATTAAGGAAGAATATTGGCTAATTTTTATAGATTAACAAGATACCCAGTGAAAATTCAATATGTAGCTCTACTCTCATCTATTATTGTACTAGGTGCGATCGCACAAAATCATTCTTTGATGTTACCTAGTTTCTGGCAAATTACCCTCACGGGATTGACCAGTTTTTTTCTTGGCTACTTGATTAAAAAATTAAATTTCTCAACGGGGAAAAGTCTTACAAAAATTAAAGAAAAATAACATCTGTAATAATTATTTAATGATAATAAATATACTTTTTTTTGTCAACATAGCTATAATTTTATACAGAAATAAAATGGTTATAAAATTCTAAATTATAATCACTTAAGCATTAATTTATATCTTCATAATACTATTTTTTAGTAAGTTTTAATGTCCAGAAAAATTCCCCTCTATTGGCTATTTGTATTACAGTTTACCATTCAGATAACTGCGATGTTAGGTATGATTACATATCTTTCTTACCGTAGTGGACAAGAGACGGTGGAATACCTAGCACAGAAATTAATGGACAAAATGAGCGATCGCATTGAGCAAGATGTCAATATTTTTTTTTCTATCCCCAAAATAGTCATTCAATCCAACAAAAAACTACTAGAAAAAGGATATTTAGATAGTGATAACCTAGAACAAATAGAAGAATATTTTATCGAACAATTAAACATTATACCCAGACTTAGTTCGATTATTATTGCCAATGAAAATGGAGAATTTTTAGAAGTTGAACGTCCCTCCCCAGAAAATCTAATTATTCGCAAATTAGGTAAAACTAACGAAAATAACGCTTTTTATCATTATCAAGCAGATATTGATGGACAAAATAAAATACTCACAGAAACTAGATTTAATTATAATCCCCATAACGATCCTTGGTATCAAAGCGCCAAAAATAATCCAGAGGGTACGAGGGCAGTAGAGGTTAATTTATCTCAAGGGCAAAATAAACCTGTTTTGCATATAGCCCAAAACTTGCCTTTTTATAATCAAGAAGGTCAATTTGAGGGAGTGTTAGGGGCAAACATTTATTTAACTCAACTAGAGAAATTTCTCCAAAACATCAATAAAAATTATCAAGGACAAGTATTTATTATTGATCGAGATGGTTTATTAGTCGCAACCTCCACAGGAGAAAATCCCTTTGACAATACCCCCACACCTAACCTATCAGAATATGACAGGGCAAAAGATAGACGCTTGAATATCCTCGATAGTCAAAATTCCCTCACCGTTGTTACCGCTCAAAAATTATCCCAAAGGGAAAGCTATTTAAGAACAATTATCGACATTCAACAATTAGAAATCGAGTGGGAAAATCAACAATATTTTGTCAGGGTAACTCCCCTTAATCAAGAATTAGATTGGTTAGTAGTTATTGTCATTCCTCAATCAGAATTTATGGGGGAAATTAACACGAATACTCGTAATACTATCGGTATATCTATTTTCGCCCTCATCATTTTCGTTGCCCTTAGTTCATTTATCTCAAAAAAAATTACTCAATCTCTGTCTAATTTAAGTAAAGCAACTCATGATTTTACGAAGACTCAAGAAAATCAACAATTATCCCATAGTAAGATTAAAGAGATAGCTACCCTGTCTCAATCTTTTAAGACAATGATGGAGACTATACTAAAAGCTAAAAACTTGAGGGAAAACTATGCCCAAGAATTAGAGCTAGAAGTAGCTAAAAAAACACAAAGTTTACGCACCAGTCAAGCTAGACTTTTGTCTTTAGCAAATACTTCCCCGGCGGTGATTTATACTGTGATTGAGGATGTTAACGGTATAACTAGGTTTGAATATATTAGTCCAGCAGTAGAATCAGTTCATGAAATTGCGATCGCAGATGTTTGGAAAAATGGAAATTTAATTTTTGAGCAAATTCATCCCGAAGATTTACCCGGATACTTAGAGAGAGTCAAACATAGTGCAGAATTGATAGTACCCTTTGTTTATGAATGGCGTATTATTACCCCATCGGGGAAAATTAAATGGTTAAGGTCAAACTCTCACCCAGAAAAACTTGACAACGGAGAGGTTTATTGGCATGGTATCGCCATTGAAATAACAGATCGCAAAAATTTAGAATTAGAATTAGAAATTTCTAAAGTTAAACTAAAAGATATTGTCGATAATGCCATAGGAATTGTCACCCGATTAATAGTTACTATTGATGGTAATTGGGAAATTGATTATGTATCGGGGGGTTGTCTCAAAGTATGTGGTTATACCGCACAAGAGTTAACCGTTAATCAAAACTTATGGCTTAGTATCATTGTCCAAGATGATTGGCAAAAAATAGAAAAACAAATTTACGAGGATATATTTGCCCAACGTTCAGGAAGTTATGAATATCGTATTCATCACAAAAACGGCTCTATAAGCTGGATTTCTCAAAATAATCATTCTCGATGGGATAGCAACGCCAATCAATGGCTTGTAACGATCATTTCTTTAGATATAACAGATCGTAAACTAGCAGAATTTAAACTCGAACATCAACAAAAGATGTTAGAAACCATGAGTCATCAAGGGCGCATTGGTGCTTATGAAATTGATGTAATTAATGATCAAGTTTGTTGGTCATCCATGACTAGGGAAATCCATGAAGCGGAATTTGATTTTGAGCCTAATTTGGAAAATATTATTAATTTTTATAAGGAAGGAAAAAACCGTAATAGGATTCGCTCACTTATTCACCGAGGAATACAAGATGGTACACCCTGGAATGTAGAACTAGAAATGATTACGGCGAAGGGTAGAGAAATTTGGGTAGAAATTAACGGTCAAGCAGAATTTAAAAATAATGTGTGTGTAAAAATTTTTGGTTCCTGTCAGGATATAACTGAGAAAAAAGAAATTCAACAGGAGTTGATAAAAGCTAAAGAAACCGCTGAGTTGGCAGTTTTGAGTAAAGGGGAATTTTTTGCCTCCATGAGTCATGAAATTCGTACCCCCATGAATGGTGTTATTGGAATGTTAAGTCTTGTTCAAGATACTCCTTTGACTACTGAGCAAAAAATGCAAATTTCCATTGCCCAATCTAGTGCAGAATCTTTGTTAAGTCTTATTAATGATATTCTTGATTTTTCTAAGGCAGAAGCTGGTAAGTTAAATTTGGAAAATATTGACTTTAGTCTTCATCAACAATTAGGAGATACAGTAAAGGCGATCGCCATTAAAGCCCAAGAAAAAGACCTAGAATTAATCCTCGACTTATCTGATGTTCCAGAAACAATGGTCAAAGGAGACTCCAATCGTTTGCGACAAATTTTAATTAATTTAATCAATAACGCCATAAAATTTACTGAAAAAGGAGAAATCTTAATCAAATGTAGTCTTTTCAATGATTGCCTTCCCGAATCTAATATTGGAGAAGAAAAACTTATTTTTAGGGCAGAAATTCAAGATACGGGTATCGGTATTGCTCAAGATAAAATACCCTTTTTATTTGATTCTTTTAACCAAGTACATAATGGTGTCACCCGTAAATATGGAGGTACAGGATTAGGGCTTTCCATCGTAAAAAAACTATGTACCCTAATGGAGGGTAGTGTTGAGGTTACAAGCCAATTAGGGAAAGGAAGTAAGTTTACTTTTACCGTCCAATTCCAAAATCCCAATCAAAATTTACCCACTATTTCTCATAACTCTCTCACACATTTAACTATTCTCTTACTAGAAAATAACACCACAAATCGTCAGATTTTATCAAGGCAACTACAAAAATGGGGAGCAAAAGTTATCGAAGCAAAGAATGCAAATCAAGGTTTACAGTGTGTGAAAAAAGAAATTTTTAACTTTGCTTTAATTGCTCAAAATTTACCAGATATGGATAGTATTGAATTAGGAAAAATTATTCTCACGAAACAAACTAATATATCTTTAATTTTAATGACTTCCGTTGCTAACTATTGTGATAGTAATAAATTTAAGGGTAGTGGTTTGAGTATTTGCCTGAGTAAACCCATTATTCCTTCGGAGTTATATAACGCTCTTAGCAGTATTAAAAATATTCCAACTCTTACTGATATTTTCGCCAATCAAGAACAAATAAATGCAAATATAACAATTAATTATCCAGAAAATACCCGGATATTATTGGTGGAAGATAATAAGGTAAATCAAATTGTTTTCAAAGGTTTATGTAAAAAATTAGGGTTAAAGGTTGATATAGCAAATAATGGTATTGAAGCCCTTTCTCTACTAAAAAATGTTCCGACAAATCAACCCTATAATTTAATCTTTATGGATTGTTTTATGCCTCAGATGAATGGTTATGAAGCAACTTCTGAAATTCGTCAGGGCAACGGAGGAGAGGAAAATATTAATATTCCCATTATTGCCATGACGGCTAATGCGATGAAAGGTGATAGGGAAAAATGTTTATCCGCCGGGATGAATGATTATTTGACTAAACCTATCCAAGTTGATCTTTTTAAAGGAATGTTAGCAAAATATCTTTCGTGAACAAAAGCAATTTAATAGCTAACTTCTAATAGTATTTCTATGGCGAGGTTAAATAATTCTCTACCTGTGTGTAAATATTCCTCGTCATAGTTGAGGGTAAAACGTTCTAAATCCTCTATACCATCACTAATGTGATTGAGACAGTAGTATAAATTGGCGGCTACTCCTGCGTAGCGTTTTGGATTCGGTTGGGATTTGAGGATTCTTTTTGCTTGTTCATAGTGTTGATGACAATTTTCTAAATATCCAATGAATGTTAACATCAAATCATCATCGAAGGGATCAGCACTAAGTTCTTCTATTTCTTCGTCTAAGGGCTTAATAATTTTTTCTACTAGCCTTGTTATAGGGCTATAAACTTCCTCTAACCAATCTAATTGTGATTTTTCTTGGGCTTGGTGCGATCGCCTTTTATACTGGTAATATTCCGTGGCATATTCACTTTTTGATTGTCGATACCTCAGGGAATTATTAAGCTGATTGGTTATCTGTTGATCATAAGTACGACGATTTTTGTGATCTCCCAAAACTTCATAGGCTGCATTAATTTTAATAATATCTTCATGGTTAGAGGTTTTTTCTTGGCTATCGGGATGATATTTTTTTGCTAATCGTCGATAAGCCTGTTTAATTTCTTGGGCGCTAGCAGAGGATTTTATTTGTAAAACTTCGTAGTAATCCATGAAAAAATGTCTGATTAAGGTTTCAGGAAATCAAATTGATAAGAAAAATTTAAAAATCCTCGAATAAAGGAGTACTTAAATAACGTTCACCAAAACTAGGTTGAATCATTACAATAATTTTATCCTTATTTTCTGGTCTTTTACCTAATTTTATAGCCCCTGCCAAAGCCGCACCGGTAGAAATTCCTGACAAAATACCCTCTTCCCTTGCTAACCTACGTCCATAATTAATCGCCTCATTATCACTTACCGTAATCACTTCATCAATTAAATCAACCCGTAATACCTCAGGAATAAAACCCGCTCCAATTCCTTGTATTTTATGAGAACCAGGCTTATTTCCTGATATTACCGCACTATTAACAGGTTCAATTGCGATCGCCCGAAATTCTGGCTTTTTACTCTTAATTACATCACTAATCCCCGTAATAGTACCCCCTGTACCAACTCCAGCCACTAAAAAATCAACCTTCCCATCAGTATCTTCCCAAATTTCCAAAGCAGTAGTTAAACGATGAATTTCAGGATTAGCAGGATTATTAAACTGTTGCAGCATATAAGCATTAGGCATCGTCTCCACAATATCCTGAGCCCTTTGAATACAACCGCGCATCCCTTCACTACCAGCAGTCAACTCTAATTTAGCACCATAAGCCCTTAACATAGCCCTTCTTTCAGCACTCATAGTCTCAGGCATAGTCAAAATTAATTGATAACCCTTCGCCGCCGCCGCCATCGCCAAAGCAATGCCCGTATTGCCAGAAGTCGGTTCAACTAAAATGGTTTCATAGGGAGTAATTAAACCAGCTTTTTCAGCGGCATTAATCATATTTACCCCGATTCTATCCTTAACCGAAGCAGAAGGATTCATCCCCTCTAATTTAACTAATATTTCAGCCACACAGCCATCAGCTTCAGGAATACGGTTTAATTTTACTAAAGGAGTTTTACCAACTAATTCTGTAATATTTTGAGCTACTTTCATGCTTAGACTATCGTTTTAATTTATCTTTCCATTATCGATCATATTATTACCATTGAAACCTGATTTAAAATTTTTAAGACAAAGAACAATAACACCTTTGATCTCAACCCCAGATCAGATATTATATTGAGTTAGGCTAAAACAATGGTTAAGAATGGGATCAGAAAATAATAAATTTAACTTAAAAACTCAAATAGAAGCGATACTTTATCTTAAAGGAAAACCCACAACCTTAGAAGAAATAGTAGAACTTACTAACAGTTCCTCCGAAGACATAGAATTTGCTATAATTCAGTTAATGTCCGACTATGCCCATCGGGGAGATAGTGCCTTGGAAGTAGTGGAAACCCCAGCCGGTTATAGTTTACAATTGCGTAGTTGTTGCCAAAATTTATTAGAAAATCTTGTTCCAGCAGATTTTAATACCGCAACTTTAAGAACCCTAGCAACTATCGCCCTAACTAATCCCATACTCCAAAGTGATTTAATCAAAGTTAGGGGTAGTGGTGCCTATCAACAGGTGAGCGAATTACTAGAAAATGGCTTTATTCGGAAACGAAGACAAGAAGAAGGGCGCTCATATTGGTTAGAAGTTACCGACAAATTTCATCAATATTTTGAAATTGACCAACTACCAACCTAAAAAACGTTTATATTGGTAACAGATAAAGAGGAACAAAAGCAGAGAATTATTATAGAGGACAAAAATAAA
>PXEJ01000233.1 GCA_003566215.1 Cyanobacteria bacterium T3Sed10_376R1m
CAGTAGTAGGCGGCGGACCTTCTGGATCTTCAGCGGCTGAAGTTTTGGCAAAAGCAGGTATCGAAACCTATTTATTTGAAAGAAAACTAGATAACGCTAAACCTTGTGGCGGTGCTATTCCTCTTTGTATGGTAGCTGAGTTTGATTTACCCCCTGAAATTATTGATCGCCAAGTGCGTAAAATGAAGATGATTTCTCCTTCCAATGTTGAAGTAAATATTGGTCAAACTCTTAAGGATGGGGAATATATTGGTATGTGCCGTCGAGAAGTATTAGACGGTTTTATGCGCGATCGCGCAGCTAAACTAGGGGCGAATCTAATCAATGGTACAGTGTATCAATTAGATATTCCCGAAAACGACACACAAGCTTATACCCTTCATTACGCAGACCATTCCAACGGTAGCGCCCAGGGGGAAATGAAAACCCTTAAAGTTGACTTAGTAATTGGAGCTGATGGAGCAAACTCTCGCATTGCCAAGGCTATTGATGCAGGAGACTACAACTATGCGATCGCATTTCAGGAAAGAATAAAATTACCTGAAGACAAAATGACATACTACCAAGACTTAGCCGAAATGTATGTCGGTGACGACGTTTCTCCTGACTTTTACGCTTGGGTATTTCCCAAATACGACCACGTTGCCGTTGGTACAGGTACAATGAAAGTTAACCAAGCCAAAATCAAAAGCCTACAAGCTGGAATCCGTCAACGGGCAGCCAAACGCTTAGAAGGCGGCGAAATCATCAAAGTAGAAGCGCATCCTATCCCCGAACACCCACGCCCACGCCGTGTAGTCGGTAGAGTTGCCCTCGTTGGAGATGCAGCCGGTACCGTTACCAAATCCTCTGGAGAAGGTATCTACTTCGCCGCCAAGAGTGCCAGAATGTGCGCCGAGGTAATCGTCGAAACCAGCAATAATGGTCAAAAAGTTCCCACCGAAGCAGATTTAAAAACCTATCTCAAAAAATGGGATAAACAATACGGTACCACCTATTTAGTTTTAGACATTTTACAAAGAGTTTTCTATCGTAGTGATGCCACCCGTGAAGCCTTCGTAGAAATGTGTGCTGATATTGATGTACAAAAAATTACCTTTGATAGCTATCTCTACAAAACAGTAGTACCAGCTAATCCTCTAACTCAACTCAAAATTACCGCCAAAACCATCGGTAGTCTTCTAAGGGGAAATGCGCTCGCCCCCTAAGGGAAATAAACCCAACAAATAACTTAAGCTTCTTGGGGAGAGTTATCCCCTTGGGCAGTTGGTTTTAAACCAGCTGTCTAATGGTGACTCCCTGAACCAAGAATGCCCGCTTCTACAAGGTAAAATAGGGAGTGTCAATTAAATATTCATACCATTGTTTGACTAACTGTATTTGGGTAAAAGGAACAATAATTGATTCTTTTTTTTTGGTTAAAAATTCTAAACTTCCCTCTCCCTCGTCAGGTAAATCTTCAAAAGAAGTCACTATATTTTTAACTAAAATATTAATTTGTTGGACATCCCCTAAAGAAAAATAACTTTCATTGATAATTCCTTTAGCCGTTGGTTTGCCCCAAGTAATAATATCTTCTTTTTTGCCCAATACTGCATAAATATCATATTTAGACTTATCAAAATTTTCTGCCCAAACCTTATAATTCTCTAACTTTTGATATTCATTTTTTCCACTCCAAGCCAACCAAAAGAAAAGTATCAGTAAAGGTAACCAAAATAATCCACGTTCCATGTTAGAATTTAGCAACTCAAATTAAATTTAGACTAGCATAGAATAAGATCATCAAGATCGAATATAGAGAATAGTTAACTAGAATAATTATATGACTTCTTATACAACTTCCTCCGCCAGAGCAGAAATGAACGAATTAAGAAGATTAAAAACTCTTTTACCCCCAGAATTGCAAAGTTGGGTAATGGTGGAATCTTCTACTGAGGTAAACCCTCCTTTGATTCGTAGTGAAGAATTAGGCAAAGATGAAGTAGAAATTCAAATTGATTTAGCAAAATGGGAAAATCTGGCCATTGACCAAAGAAATTTAATGTTTTGGCATGAGGTGGCACGGATTCAAAATGATACTATCCCCAAAGAAGGTTGGGAAATGGCAGCCCTTGCCATTGGTTTGGGTGGTGCTGTGGGTGAGTTATGGGTGCAAGATGGTTTGTTATTATTGTTAGCTTTATCTTTGTGTGGTATTTCTGGTTATCGTTTATGGCAGAAAAATAACGGAGAAAAAAATCTTAAAGATGCTATTGATGCTGATGAGAAAGCGATTATTTTGGCTACTCGTTTTGGCTATACCCTCAAAAATGCTTATCAGAGTTTAGGTAGTGCCTTGAAAACTTTGATTGAGCAAACTCCCAAGCGCAACCAACGCAAAAAGTATGAGGAGCGTTTACAAGCACTCCGTCGCAGTGCCTCTAAGGCAAAACAAAGAGAAGACCAAGGGGGTAATCAACCTTTGCAAACTCCTCCTTCTCGCAGTCGTAATGCGGCTAGAATGCGCAATATCTAGGGAATAAACCATGGAGCGTCATAGAGACAAATGAGTAAGTAATGCAGAAAATTGTGGTGGAAAATAAGGCTGAGTGTAAACTGATTACTTATAGCCCGGCTTTCACCCTCGTGCCGACTTATGAGTGTTTTAATCGGTGCAGTTATTGTAATTTTCGTACTGCTCCCTATCAGGATTTATGGTTAACCTTGGATAAGGCTAGGGAAATTTTGATTTCTTTGGAGGGTAAGGGGGTTACAGAAATTTTAATCCTTAGTGGGGAAGTCCATCCCCACTCGAAAAGGCGTAGGGATTGGTTTAATCTTATTTATGATTTGGGAGAGTTGGCTTTATCTATGGGGTTTTTTCCTCATAGTAATGTTGGTTGGTTAACCTATGAGGAGATGAGTTTATTAAAGGTTGTTAATGTTTCTATGGGGTTGATGTTGGAACAGTTAACTCCTAAATTGTTAGATACGGTGCATCGTCACGCACCCACTAAGATTCCTGAGCTACGATTACAGCAGTTACAATGGGCAGGGGAGTTAAAGATTCCTTTTACCACAGGGGTTTTACTTGGTATTGGGGAGTTACCAGAAGATAGAGTTAATAGTCTAAGGGCGATCGCACTTATCCATAAAAAATATAAACATATTCAAGAGGTTATTTTACAACCCTATGCAAAGGGAAGTCAAGAGGATTATTTAGGAGAGAATTTTAGTCAAAAAGAAATGTTAAAAACCCTTGAAATTGCTCGGGAAATATTACCAGATGATATAACAATTCAAGTTCCACCCAATCTAATTAATGACGAAAAAATGCTCTTAAAATGTTTAGAATTAGGTGCAAGAGATTTAGGGGGAATCGTACCTAAAGATGAGGTTAACCCAAACTATGATCATCAAAATGTAGAAGAATTAAAGGAAATCTTATTAAAAAATGGATGGCAATTAAAACCTCGTTTACCAGTCTATCCTCAATATTATGATCAAACTTTCTAGCGGAAATATTTCTTTGGTGGACAAAGAAAGGTAAAGAATCATATTTTATGATATTTTGCTTTTGCTAAATTTTCAATTCAGAATTTAAAAAAGAATCAACGGCTTTAAATACCCTCACATCACTAATCATCCATTTATGTAATAAAACAGGAAAATTAAGAGATTTCCCCACAGGTAAAATAGAACTACTAGCCGGGGTAATCATTAAGTCAAAAGGAGTCCATAAAATTAGGCAATCTAAATGAGAAAATTGATTCTTTATATCACGGTTTAAATCTTCCAAAAAATCACTATGGGGACGCATTTGTTTAGTCCCAATAAAAGGTAACATATAAGCCATTTTAGTACCATTATTTGGAGTGGAAATACTAACATATTTATCAACTTTTTCAAGACCTTCTAATCGTTGTAAATAATATCTAGTAATCAATCCACCCATACTAAAACCAATTAAATTAATCTTTTGATTAGGTTTAAATTGATCATCAATATATTCTTTTAGTTTTTGTGCTAAAACCCTTAAATCAGCAGTACCATTATTCGGAGTTAAATTAATAGAATAAACATCATAACCATTGTTTTGTAAATAGAATGACATCTTATTAAAAACTTTACTTTTATCAATAATACCGTGAACTAAAAGTATCGGATTCATGGGATATAATTAGATATAATTTATCAAACCTCAGCCATTAATTGTCAAATAAGTAAAAAGAATCCGCCCCTACGCTGTAAGAGCGGGTTATGGTGTGAGGAGTGAACGGAAACTTTCGCTTCCGCCTTCTTCATTGTAAACTAAATAGTTGCTAAAAATAAACTAAAAGAAATCCATTAATTTTCTTGAGTAGTTGATTGATAGGAAAGCCTTGAATTGTAAAATTATAGAAATAATTGAGAATTAAGGACTAATTATTTGTTATTGTAAAATCTGAATGCAAATAGATTTAGTAAGGAATTAATAAAATGTCAGAGGTGACAGAAGTAAAAGAAGCAGATTTTAAGACAGAAGTTTTAGATAGCGAACTACCTGTTTTAGTAGATTTTTGGGCCCCTTGGTGTGGTCCTTGTCGTATGGTAGCTCCTGTTGTTGAAGAAATTGCTCAACAGTATGAAGGAAAAGTTAAGGTTGTTAAATTAAACACCGACGAAAATCCTCAAATTGCTAGTCAATACGGCATTCGTAGCATCCCAACTTTAATGGTGTTCAAAGGTGGACAAAAACAAGATATGTTAGTGGGAGCAGTACCTAAAACTAGCCTTGCAAAGACACTAGAACAACATTTATAAATCCTTTGGGTTTATTCGTTTAACTTCCCACCCTTTCTAAGTGTGGGAAATTTTTTTGTTTATATTTATTGAGGTTAGTATTTTGTCTAAAAAATTTGATGGTCAATTATTTTATAGTACTTCTAATATTGAAAAATTATTAAAAAAACTTCCTCCCTATAGCCATAACAAATGGTTAAAACAGTCCTTACAATCCCTAGCAAAAATAGTAAAAAAAGATGAAATTAATTCTTTAGAGTGGAAAATTTTAAAGTCAACTTTAAAAGATTTAGAAAAGGGTTTTAGGGTTTTTTCTGATTATCGTGATACAAGAAAAATTACTATTTTTGGCTCTGCTAGAACTAGCTCAAATACCCCTGAATATAACTTGGCATTAGAGTTTGCCCAAAAAGTGTGTGAACTTGGTTTTATGGTGCTTACTGGAGCTGGTGGGGGCATTATGGAAGCTGGAAATAAAGGGGCAGGATCGGATAATTCTTTTGGTTTAAATGTTAAATTACCCTTTGAGCAAAGTGCTAATGATTTTATTGAAAATGATCATAAACTAATTAGGTTTAAATACTTTTTTACTCGTAAATTATTCTTTTTAAAAGAAACAGATGCGATCGCACTTTTTCCCGGAGGATTTGGTACCCAAGACGAAGCCTTTGAAACCATTACCCTATGCCAAACAGGAAGACAACCTCTCATACCTCTAATACTAATCGATAAACCGGGAGGAAACTACTGGCACAATTGGCATAACTATATCTGTAATAATCTCTTAGCAGAAGGTTATATCAACATAGAAGATACAGAAATTTATACCATTACCGACAACATAGAAACCGCCTGTCAAATAATCACCAATTTTTACAAAGTTTATCACTCTAGTCTATATATTAAAAACTTTTTTATCATTAGACTTAATTGTGAACTAAAGGATAAACAAATAGAAGAATTAAACTATAAATTTAGTGATTTATTATCCCAAGGGAAAATAACCAAAGTAACCAACTCAATCCCCTTGGGAAACGACACCATAGACGAATTACCCTGCATTGGATTTCATTTTAACCAAAGAAAATTCAGTCGTTTATATCAAATGATAAACATGATTAACAGCTATGATTTAGATACCTTCCCCTCTTGTCCGCCAGCCATTCGCTAAAAAAATCTAGAGTCACAAAAAATACTCTATTAGTAATCTAAAACCTTTAGGATAAAAGAAAATCAATAATTCTTAGCAATTTTTGCCCACGGTTAATTGTCCATTATCTTCCATGACTACATTTTTTTCACCTAAATTCTAATGACTGTAAAATCTAATCAAAAACACATCCAAGAAACAAAATTAAACAACGGTATAACCCTTGTCGTAATTGAAAATCCCACCACTGAAATTATTGCAGGAAGAATATTTATTCGTAATGCAGGAAGTCGCTGGGAATCCCCATCCCAAGCGGGGATATTTCACCTTCTAGCTAACGTTATATCAAAAGGAACACAAAAACTATCATCTTTAGAAATCGCCGAAAGAGTAGAATCTATCGGTGCCGCCCTTAGTACAGATACTTCTAGTGATTATTTTTTACTAAGTCTTAAAACCGTTACCAGTGACTTTGAAGCCATTTTATCCCTTGCAGGGGAAATACTTCGTTTCCCTTCCTTTCCCCAAGAAGAGTTAGAATTAGAAAAAAATATTACCCGTCAAAATCTTCTTTCTCAAAAAGAGCAACCCTTTAACCTTGCTTTTAATCAGTTGCGAGATATGATGTATGGTGAGCATCCCTACGGCTTTTCTATTTTAGGAACAGAAGAAACTATTACCAGTTTTACGGTAGAAGATTTAAAAATATGTCATCAAAAACATTTTCGTCCTGACAATATTGTCATTAGCCTAGCAGGAAAAATTGACTTAGAACAAGCTACCTTGATGGTTAATAAGGTTTTTGGTGATTGGGAAAGCTCACAACATCCCATGCTTTATCCCGTTTCTGATGGAGTAAAACCAAAATCAGAATATCGTAAAATTGAACAACAAACTCAACAATCCATCATTATGATGGGGTATTTAGCCCCTAGCATGATAAGTGAAGACTATCCAGTTTTAAAGTTAATTAGTACCTATTTAGGTAATGGTTTGTCTAGTCGTTTGTTTGTGGAATTAAGGGAAAAAAAGGGATTGGCTTATGATGTATCTGCTTTTTATCCTACGAGAATAGAAACTTCTATATTCGTAGTATATATGGGTACTGCCCCCATTAACACCAATACTGGTATCGAAGGTCTAAAATTTGAGGTGAACAGATTAAGTGAAGTAACTTTAACTCCAGAAGAATTACAAACAGCAAAAAATAAATTGTTGGGACAGTATGCCCTCGGAAAACAGACAAATACAGAGTTTGCTCAAATTTTTGGTTGGTATGAAACTCTAGGTTTAGGAATAAAATACGATCGCACTTTTCAAGAACAGATCAATAATGTTACTACAGAACAAATAAAAATCGTAGCCAATCGTTATTTACGGAATGATTGTTTATGTACTTCTATTGTAGGACCATAATTGATAACTCCAAACGGGCTTGGTTGCATTCACTAAAAAAGAGATAAACTTCCTACAAATTGAGCTATCAATTTGTTAAGGTACAAGTTGTACATAAAAGCGTGTTTTCCTGCTACTTGTGGAGAGATATTAACACCATTATTAATACTTTTTGAATTGTTTTGTTACGTTTAAAGTTATTTTAATTTACTTTTTATAGAATGCACAAAATATTATTTATGTCAACTCCCGTTGGTGCTTTAAGTTCGGGAATTGGAGGCGGAGTGGAATTAACTTTATATAACCTTATTCAAGAGATGCAAAGAAGGGGTTATGACATTACGACGGTTGCTCCGAAAAGTTCTTTTTTTAATAATGCTAAAATAATTGAAATTGAGGGTAATTTACATATACCAGCTCAAACTCAAAGCCGTGATATTAGTACTATGATGCCTAAAAATTCTGTTTTGGCTAA
Source organism: Cyanobacteria bacterium T3Sed10_376R1m (assembly GCA_003566215.1). Lineage (GTDB taxonomy): Bacteria > Cyanobacteriota > Cyanobacteriia > Cyanobacteriales > Cyanobacteriaceae > Cyanobacterium. The sequence continues at coordinate 7,785 of PXEJ01000233.1, forward strand.
TATGTGGGAATATGCGAGAAAGGTGCAATCAGAATACCATTTAATTGTTAATTTTGCTTTTGATTGGCTACCTTTTTATTTGACTCCTTTTTTTTCTACTCCCATTGCCCAGTTTATTAGTATGGGTTCTCTTTGCGATAGTTTGGACGATATTATGGATCAAACTGCTCAAAAATACCCTGATAATTTTGGAGTTTATACTAAGTCTCAGGCTAATACTTTTCCTTTTTCTGATATTTGTAAAATATTGGGAAGTGGTTTGGATTTATCTTTATATGAATTTAATGAACAATGTGAGCAAAAATTGGCTTGGCTGGGAAGAATTGCTCCCGAAAAAGCCCTTGAAGATGCGGTAAAAGCTTGTGATATTACTCAAGTTCCTTTATTGATTTTTGGCAAAGTTCAAGATGAAAAATACTGGCAAGATATTTTAACTAAATATCCTCATGCTCCTATCGATTATCGTGGTTTTTTGTCCACTGAGGATTTACAACGTGAGTTGAGATTATGTCAGGGTTTGTTGATGACTCCCCGTTGGATTGAGGCTTTTGGTAATGTTGCGATCGAGGCTCTAGCCTGTGGTGTGCCTGTCATAGCTTATGATAGAGGTGGTCCGGGGGAAATTGTCGAAGATGGTAAAACGGGTTTTTTGGTTACTCCTGACAGTGTTGAGGAGTTAGTCAATGCCATTAAAAAACTACCGAAAATTAATCGTCTTGATTGTCGTCTGGTGGTGGAAAAAGAGTATTCTGTGGAAGTATGGGGTGATAGATTTGAGCAGTGGTTTCAAACTTTGATGATAAAACCTTCAATATAGAAGAG
>PXEJ01000218.1 GCA_003566215.1 Cyanobacteria bacterium T3Sed10_376R1m
AGAAGGGCGCTCATACTGGCTAGAAGTTACCGATAAATTTCATCAATATTTTGAAATTGACCAACTACCAACCTAAAAAACCTTTATATTGGTAAAAGATAAAGAGGAATAAAAGCAGAGAATTATTATAGAGGATAAAAATAAATGGTATTTAACGCAAATTTTTTTGGCGGAGAATCAGAAACCACAGTACAAAACACTCTAATTGATTACTTACAAAAACAACAACCAGAAACTCTTGAAAGAATTGCCCAATCAGCTACTCCAGAAATTAAGGAAATTATCACCCACAACGTACAAGGATTATTAGGGATGCTTCCCACGGAAGGCTTCAACGTGCAAATTGTCACCGACAAACAAAATATGGCTAACCTTTTGGCCTCAGCCATGATGACAGGTTATTTTCTTTGTCAGATGGAAAAAAGAAAAACCCTCGAAGAAAATTTATCTGACACCGATAACCTTGATTAACTCAGTTTAATAGTTAAACTGTCCCAATTTTGTGTCCTAGTCTTAATAATATTGAGGAAAAACATAATCTTCAATATTATTAAAATAAACGATTGCAGTGTAACAAATCTTTACGTTTCTTCAGTTACGATGCCCTTGTCGATTATGCTAATTATTGTAGAAAAAATATTTTAAAATAAAACAAAATACGGAGGTAAAATCCTTGACTCTTCCTCTTCTTGAATACGCACCAAATTCTCAAAATTCTCGTGTAGAAGGATTTGAGGTTGGTGGAGATGAACAGCCTAAAATCTTTAATGCAGAAAACTTATTAAATCCTGCGGACATGGATATTTTAATTGAAGCGGCATATCGCCAAATCTTTTTCCATGCCTTTAAATCTGATCGTGAGATTGCTTTAGAATCTCAACTACGCAATCAACAAATCACCGTTCGTGATTTTATTCGTGGTTTATTATTATCCGAAACTTTCAGAAACAGTTTTTACGAAAAAAATAGTAACTATCGTTTTGTAGAACACTGTGTGCAAAAGATTTTAGGTCGTGATGTTTATAGCGAAAGAGAAAAAATTGCTTGGTCTATTGTCATCGCTACTAAAGGTTATAAAGGTTTCATTGATGAGTTATTAAACTCCGATGAATACATCGAAAACTTTGGTTATGACATCGTACCTTATCAACGTCGTCGTAATTTACCTTCCCGTGAGTTAGGGGAAAGACCATTCAATATTAAATCTCCTCGTTACAACGAATATCACCGTAATCAAATTGGTTTTCCTCAAATTATTTGGCAAAATCAAGTACGTCGTTTTATTCCCCAAGAGAAGCAAATCAAAGCTGGAGATCCTTCTGGTTATCTAAATATTGCGCGCAGTATCAATGCAAAAGGTAGTCCAACTCCTCGTGTATCTGCTATGAATATTAGTTTAGACAGTGTTCCTTATCGTAAATAATTTTATTCGATGTTGCACTAAAAAATAACAATTGGTGGGCAATGCCCACCTTAGTTAGGAAATTTTTTGTTTTTCACATCTTCACTATATTGAGAAACTGAATTTATAATAATATTTTTTAAATCTGTATAAGCCTTAGCAAAGGGTGGTAGTTTTTCTGATAATCCGAGTAAGTCGGCGGTGACTAAAATTTGCCCATCACAATCTAATCCTGCACCGATACCAATGGTGGGGATAGAAAGATTGTCGGTTATTTTTTGGGCTAATTCTGGGGTAATGTGTTCTAAGACGATGGCAAATGCCCCTGCTTTTTCTAAGGCAATGGCTTGATTAAATATGTTTTCTTGGGCGATCGCACTTTTTCCTTGTTGCTTATAGCCTAAAACCCTCACAGACTGAGGAGTTAAGCCAACATGACCCATTACGGGAATACCAATTTCGGTTAACCTAGCCACAGTTTTCACCATCGCAGGGTAGCCTCCTTCAAGTTTCACCGCATCGGCATTGGTTTCCTTGATAATTTTCCCGGCGGATTTTATAGCTTGAGTGATACTGGTTTGATAAGTAAGAAAAGGTAAATCGCATACTACAAAAGCATTTTTAACTCCCCTACACACCGCTTTTGTATGGTGAATCATTTCCTCAAGGGTGATGGGCAAAGTGTTAGGATGTCCTAGAGCCACCATCGCCAGAGAATCTCCCACTAAAATTAAGTCAATTTCTGCACTGTCAAGGAGAGATGCGATCGCACTATCCCAAGCTGTCAAACATACAATGGGCTTTCCCTCTTGTTTCCACTGACATAATTTTTGAATACTGACTTTCATCCGTTTAATATATTGATAATTTACGAGGCGCAGGGCAAAAAAAATAACGGTCAACACCTAAACGGTCAACTTTCCTAATTGTCCATTGTCCATTGTCCATTGTCAATTTTTACTGATAAATTAGTATCAGTATTGAAATTGATAAAAAATAAATTTTTTCTATGAGTATTATCACTGTTTCTACAACACCCTTCAAAGATCAAAAACCGGGTACATCAGGTTTACGTAAAGCAGTAAAGACTTTTCAACAACCTCACTACCTAGAAAATTTTGTTCAATCCATCTTTGACAGTCTCGACATCAAAGGCAAAACCCTTGTCTTAGGTGGTGATGGTCGTTACTATAATCGTCAAGCAATCCAAACCATCCTTAAAATGGCTTCTGCTAATGGTGTGGGGCGTGTATTAGTCGGTTGTGAAGGCATTTTGTCCACCCCCGCAGCCTCCTGTCTTATCCGTGCTAACAATGCCTATGGGGGTATCATACTCTCCGCTTCCCATAACCCCGGAGGAGTTGATGGGGATTTTGGAATTAAGTACAACATTACCAATGGAGGTCCAGCTCCCGAAAAAATCACCGAGGGAATTTTTGAAAACACCTTAACCATTGAACAATACTCTATTTTAGAATCTGCAGACATCAACCTAAGCTCTCAGGGATCATTTAAACTGGGTGATATGGATGTGGAAGTGATGGATTCGGTTAAACCCTATGGCGAATTAATGGAATCTCTTTTTGACTTTGAGGCGATCAGAAAACTTCTTACTGGTGGTCAGTTCAAAATGTGCATGGATTCTCTCCACGCAGTCACAGGACCCTATGCAAAAGCAATTTTTGAGCAAAAACTAGGTGCAAAGGAAGGAACAGTGATAAACGGAGTTCCCCTCGAAGATTTTGGCGGTGGACACCCAGATCCCAACTTGGTTTATGCCAAGGGTTTAGTTGATATTCTCTTTGGGGATAATGCCCCTGACTTTGGTGCGGCTTCCGATGGAGATGGCGATCGCAATATGATTTTAGGGAAACATTTTTTTGTCAATCCTAGCGATAGTTTAGCCGTTATTACCGCTAATGCTCACCTAGTAAAAGGTTATAAAGAAGGATTAGCAGGGGTTGCCCGTTCAATGCCCACCAGTGCAGCGGTGGATAGGGTAGCAGAAACATTAGGAATTGATTGCTATGAAACTCCCACCGGGTGGAAATTTTTTGGCAACTTGTTAGATGCAGAAAAAGCAACCATTTGCGGGGAAGAAAGTTTTGGCACAAGCTCTAATCATATTCGAGAAAAAGACGGACTTTGGGCAGTACTTTTTTGGTTAAACATCATCGCCGTTAGGGGTGAATCCGTAGAAGACATTGTAAAATCTTACTGGAAAACCTACGGGCGCAATTTTTACTCCCGCCATGACTACGAAGAAGTTGCGTCCGAAGGAGCCAACGAATTAGTAAATCAATTACGTAATCAATTTGACAGCCTAGTGGGTAAAACCTATGGTAACTATACCGTTAAGTATGCCGACGATTTTAGTTATACTGATCCGGTTGATGGTAGCATAGCCGATAAACAAGGAGTTCGTATTGGTTTTACTGATGGTTCAAGAATAGTTTTTCGTCTTTCCGGTACGGGAACAAAAGGGGCTACGGTGAGGATATATTTAGAAAGTTATGAACCTGATAGTAGTAAACAGGATTTAGATACCCAAGAAGCCCTAAAGGATTTAATCAATATTGCCGAAGAAATAGCCCAAATTAAAAAATATACCCATAGAGATGCTCCTACGGTGATTACGTGAACTACCACACACCAAATCAAAGATTATGGTGTAGGCTTCCTACCCAGAAACCAGCGTAGTAGTAGATTTCTTGCGTCCTCTATTACTACGACTTACAGTTTGGCGATAGGCTTTATCCCCCGTCCCAGAGGTGAGGGGCTGTTTCTGGAATTTATTTCCAGAGCTTGTAAGCCCCGTCTGTATTATTCGTAATCCTTCATCTCGAATATTAATTGCCGCATTTATGTCTCTGTCATGGTTTGTACCACAGTGTTTACAAGTCCAGTACCTTACATCTAGTGGTAAACAACCTGCTTTGTTCAAACATACATGACAAATTTTTGAACTAGGGAAAAATCTATCTATTTCGATATACACTTTCCCTTCTTGTTCAGCTTTATATTTAAGCATAGTGCAAAATTGTTCCCAACCAACTTGTTGAATAGCTTTGGCTAGACAGTGATTTTGCATCATACCTTTAACATTTAGATTTTCTACTGCAATAACTTGGTTTTCGTTTACTACCCTACGAGATAGTTTGTGCAGAAAATCCTCACGGCAATTAGTGATTTTTTTATGTACTCTAGCAACTTTTAATCTTGACTTATTACGGTTATTTGAACCTTTTTGTTTACGAGATAATTGTTGCTGTTTCCTTTTTAAATTTAATTCATGGTTTTTAAGTATTTTTGGGTTATCAAATTTACTTCCATCACTAGTAATAGCAAAATGAGTTAAGCCCAAATCAATTCCTATAGCTTTCCCGTCTGATGATTGTTCAGGTTTATCTTTCCCGTCATCAACAAGGATAGAGGCATAGTATTGATTACAGCAGTTTTTAGTAATAGTAACAGTCTTGATTTTTCCCTCAATAGAGCGATGAAATTTAGTATAAATTAAACCGATTTTAGGAACTTTTAAACAGTGGTTTTCTATCTTTATATTTGCTGGATACTGTAAAGATTGCTTACCATGCTTACATTTAAAATTAGGATATTTTGCTCTTTTTTCAAAAAAATTATTAAAAGCAGTTCCTAGATTTAAACAAACTTGCTGTAAACACTGAGAATAAGTTTCTGACAGCCAAGCGGTTGCTTCCTGTCTCTTTAATTCAGGTAATAACTTTTTGACATCATAACTAGACAATCCTTTTCCAGTGGCTTTGTAAGTTTCATTAATCAAATTAAGAAAATAATTCCATAACCACCTACAAGAGCCAAAAGCCTTAGCTAGTAGCACTTTTTGAGAGGTATCTGGATAAATTCTGACTTTGACAATTCTAAGCATTTAGGATATATTTTTTTTACTATAAAAAGATATTAGCACCGTATTATGATTTGTGCAATAAACCTTGCCCGTAATTCATGAAGGGCTGTGTGCGCAAATAAATTCCGCACCTTGTAAGCCTTATCCCACGCTGATTTTATGGGTCGTTTGTTACTGAAAAATACAGCGTGGGGCTTCTTACGGAAGAAAAGCTAAAAAGTTAGAATGATTGTTTTTCTAATCATGGGGAGAGAATTGACAATGGATAGTTATGGGGTTTTGTTCTCATAGTTTTTGATTTATTCAGCAGACCCTAATTATACATTTTGGGTAATTTTACGGTGGATTGATCGCTATTTTTTTGACTAAAAAAGTAACTAAGTAACCCTCCGGTTGCAAACATAATCAGAGAGTATATAGCAGCAGGTATGGCAATCTGGGGATTATTTAGTAAACGAGAAGAAGCTGCGATCGCAATAGCTAAAGTCCCATTTTGCATACCAGACTCCATGGAAATAGTAGCAGACTGCTGAAAACTTAAACCCAAGATTCTAGCAATAGAAAAACTAGCCATCAAAGTAATGATATTGAGGGTGAGGGCAGGAAAACCTGTAGCTTGAATAAAAGGAATGATATTTTCCCTGTCCGCCATAATTGCCCCTACTACAACTAACCCCATGAATAAACCAGAAACAATTTTGACAGGCTTATCTGCCCGACGAGCAAAACTAGGTTTAAGACTACGGATATACATACCCAAAGAAACAGGAATCAGGGTAATGATAATAATTTGTAAAATAGTCCGCGGGATGGATAAAGAAACATAAACCTCATCACCCATAAATACTTCCATCCCAAAGTTGACAATGAAGGGCAAAGAAATAATGGTAATGGCACTAGATAAAGCCGTTAAACTAATAGATAAAGCGGTATCACACTTCCCCAAATAGGAGTATAAATTAGAAGTAGCTCCCCCCGGACAAGCAGAAAGTAAAATAATACCCACAGCAAATTCTGGCTCTAAATTCCAGAAAAACATCAGTATAAAAGCGATGATGGGCAGTACAATCAACTGACAAAATAAACCGATAAATATAGCTTTAGGATCAATAATAATTCTTTTAAAGTCTCGTAAAGTAAGACTTAAACCCATTCCTAACATGATGGTGCTTAATGCCAAAGGCAAAAATACCTCAGTTACAAAATTATTTTCCATAGTTTCTTGTCAATAATTGATCTTAGTTGATAATCCCATATTTTTTACCAGTTTTGTCTTTTCTTACAGGACAAAAAGTTTTAGCTCAAGTGATTCTAGGTTAGGCAATGGGCAAGAAATACGGCATAAATAACCCCACCGTACAATCGATGGGGCTTCTCCAATTACCCACTTATAAAACCAGTTGAGTAAATATAAAAAAAATTAAAGAGATAAATCAGCGAGAGTTTTTTCTAAAATATCTCCCCCTTGATCAATTTCATCAGCCGATACAATTAAGGGAGGAACGAACCGTAATACCTTTGGTCCGGCAGGCGCAAGTAGTAAGCCATTTTCCATTGCTTTTTTAACAATTTCAATGGAGGTTAATTCTACATCAGCTTTTATTTCCATACCGTCAATTAAACCCCAACCTCTAACTTCGGAGAATAAATCAGGATATTGTTTGACGATCGCCCTTAGCCTTGTGCGTAACTGTTCTCCTCTTGCCTGAACGTTTTGTAAAAGATTTTCCTTTTCGATGGTTTCTAATACCTTCAAACCAGCAGAACAAACAAAGGGATTACCCCCAAAAGTACTAGCGTGGTTACCCGGTTCAAACACATCACAGGTTGCCTTACACATCATCGCACCAATGGGAATACCTCCGGCTAAACCTTTGGCACTGGTGAAAATATCTGGTTCAACTCCTAAGTTTTCATATCCCCACATCTTACCCGTGCGACCTACTCCCACTTGTACCTCGTCAAAGACCAATAAAATGCCCGTTTCATCACAGATTTTTCTAAGTCTGAGGAAATAATCTAAATCTCCCGGCCGTACACCCCCTTCTCCCTGTAACGGTTCAATCATGATAGCCGCAACCCTGCGATCGCCCTCATCTATATCCGTAATCGCTTCTTCTATGGCCCGAATGTCATTATAAGGAACATACTCAAAACCGGGTACAAGGGGCTGAAAATGCTTTTGATACTTGGGTTGTCCCGTGGCGGTAACGGTGGCTAAAGTACGACCATGAAAACTAGATTTAGCAGTTAAAATGACAGGCTCATCTAAAAATTCTAAAACCGTATGGGCATATTTACGCACTAACTTAATCGCCGCTTCATTGGCTTCTGCTCCAGAATTGCAGAAAAAAACCTTATCCGCACAGGAATTTTCGACAATTTTTTGAGCTAATAATCCCTGTTCAGGAATATAGTACAAATTAGAAACATGGTGTAATTTTTTGATTTGTTCCGTCACCGCCTCAATTAGTGCAGGATGGGCATGACCTAAAGTACAAGTAGCAATCCCTGCCACAAAATCAAGGTATTCTTTTCCATCAGTATCCCACAACTTACAACCTTCCCCCTTTGCGATCGTAATGGGAAAACGTCCGTAAGTGTTCATTACATAACGATTAAAATTATTTTGTTCTATTTCACTTTTATTCGGTGCTATAGTTACTGTACTCACAAATTATACTCCTTAAACTTTCTTTAAAGGCTCTTGTTTATAGCTGTTTTGGCAATTATTCTTTATTCTGTCATATTCCTTTCGATTCCATCGGTAATAATAAAGAAATGAAGACAATTAAAACAATAAATCATTGATAATTAAAAATAAATTATCCTACATAATAACTTATGAATTATTGGTTGATGAAATCTGAGCCAGATGTTTATAGTATTGATCATTTAGCCGAAGGTGGCACAACTATTTGGGATGGTGTGCGCAATTATCAGGCTCGAAATTTTCTGCGTACCATGAGTATTGGTGACTTAGCTTTTTTTTATCATTCTAATTGTAAGCCTCCCGGTATTGCCGGTTTAATGGAAGTTATTGAAACAAATATAGTTGATCCAACACAGTTTCAGCGTGAGAGTAACTATTTTGATCCTAAATCTACCCCAGAAAATCCCCGTTGGCAAACAGTTAAAGTTACTTTTAAAGCAAAGTTTTCACAATTTATCCCTTTGAAGACTCTTAAGGAAACTTTTGATCCTGAGAATTTATTGGTAGTCAAAAAAGGTAATCGATTATCAGTCATGCCTGTTTCAGAAACTGTGGCAAGAAAAATATTTAGGCTTTGCTGAAAAATTGCTA
>PXEJ01000429.1 GCA_003566215.1 Cyanobacteria bacterium T3Sed10_376R1m
CCTGCTCCAACTTATTTAAACGTAAAAGATGGCTTTTTGTACGACGTTCTGCATAAGGAACCATTGTCCCTGTGCGCATAATAAACGCCCAATCAGAAGACTGAGCTAACAACAATTCCCGAGCCGCTTGATTAAGAGCTCGCCACTCCAACTCATCTTTCGGCTCTTTAGTTGCTAAATTAATCATTTTCTCCGCCCCTTTATGTAGATGGGGATAAACCCAGGCATTAGTATTATTTAACCAATACTCATGGAATCCTTTATAACCCCAACTAGATTGAGAAGGAATTGCCACCTGTTGATGAGAATGACCCTTCAAATAATCCGCTAAATGGATCATATATAAAGTATCCTGGTCATGCCATGCCTTACGGAAAAGATAATCAATAAACATCGGACCTTCATACCACCAATGCCCATACAACTCTGCATCATAAGGAGATACAACAATAGGCTCTCTTTCCATGAGACCAGCTAGGTGTTGCACCTGTTGCATTCTGTTATATAAAAAGTTTCCAGCGTGTTCCGCTGCTTTTTCCCTCGCCCAATAAGGATCATAAAGAGCTTTATCCGATAAACCAGCTTGACGGCTAGTAATTTTATGATATTTGACCCCCACATTTTTCCTTTGTCCATTGGGCATAATATAGGGCTTTATATAATCATAATCAGCTTCCCAACCAATATCCTTATAAAATTCTCGATAAACAGGATCACCCGGATAACCCACCTCCGATGACCAAACCTGTTGAGAAGACTCATGATCCCGTCCAAAAACCGCTACCCCCGGCTCTGTAAAAATAGGAGCATAAGTACCATAACGAGGGCGAGGACGAGCATAGAGCAAACCATGACCATCGGTGAGAAAATAACGCAAACCAGCATCGGCCAACATTCTTTCTAAGCCTTCATAGTAAGCACATTCAGGTAACCAAATACCCCTCGGACGCTTACCAAAATTTTCCTCGTAGTGTTCACAGGCTACTTGAATTTGCGCCCATACGGCCTGGGGATACATTTTCATCAAAGGCAAATAACCGTGGGTTGCTCCACAAGTGATAATTTCGAGGTTATTGCTATCTTGAAATTGTTTAAAGGCAGTTACTAAATCTCCTTTATAGTATTCCCATACTTTACGGGTTTCACTAAATTCTTGGGCATAATGTTCGGCAAGATATTTTATATGCCCATTTTCCTCATTATGCTTGATTTCTTTTTGAACTAATTCTTCTAATTTTTCTAAATGATCGTTATATCGTTCTTGTAACAGTTTATCCTTTAGCATAGACACAAGAGGGGGTGTCATGCTCATGGTAATTTTAAAGTCAATTCCATCTCGTTTTAATCCATTAAAGACTTGCAAGAGGGGAATGTAAGTCTCGGTAATGGCTTCATACAACCATTCTTCTTCTAGGACATAGTCACTTTCGGGATGGCGAACAAATGGTAAATGTGCGTGCAGCACTAAGGCAAGATAGCCGAGAGCCATAATATGTCAATTACTTTTTCTTAGTTTATATAGTTTAACAGTTTTGGTTTTACCTGTTACTAGAATTTTAAGTCAATTTTTCTTTTATTTATCACTTAATTTAATTGTTTATTTTGTATTATTCTTTACTTTTATTGTTTCTATGTTTCGATCCCATCTATTTTTGGCTCGATCCCTGTCCTAAATTCCTTTTATAAAAAATAAGAAAGAAACTTGTCTGCGGATGGTTAGGATTGATTTTAAATATTTTGCTGTTAATCAAAAATAAATTATTCATTGTTAGGAAAACCGTAATTATCAATTGTTCATTACTAAGATCTATGTCAGAATCAAAGATAGTACAATCAATAGGAAAAGGAAAATAAGCCCAATGGTACCAACAGTTATTGAAACCTCTGGTAGAGGTGAACGTGCATTTGATATTTATTCTCGTTTACTCAGGGAAAGAATTGTATTTCTAGGGCAGCAAGTAACTGATGAATTAGCTAATTCTTTAGTAGCACAGTTGTTATTATTAGAAGCGGAAGATTCCGAAAAAGATATTTATCTATATATAAATTCTCCGGGTGGTTCAGTATCTGCGGGATTAGGTATTTTTGATACCATGAATCAAATTAAACCAGATGTTTGTACTATCTGTGTTGGTTTAGCGGCTAGTATGGGTGCTTTTTTGCTTAGTGCTGGTGCTAAGGGTAAAAGAATGAGTTTACCGAACTCTCGAATTATGATTCATCAACCTTTAGGAGGCGCCCAAGGACAAGCTACTGATATTGAAATTCAGGCTAAAGAAATTTTGTACCTTAAGAAGCAACTTAATCAATATATGTCTGATCATACTGGTCAACCTTTACAAAAGATGGAGGAAGATACTGAAAGAGACTTTTTTATGTCTGCCCAAGAAGCAGTAGAGTATGGTTTAATTGACCAGGTTGTAACCCGTGTGCCTAAGAAATCCTAGAAAATACTGATAATTATTGTGCAATTAGTAGGCAAGAAATGCACAAGAGAGGTTATGTTCTCATATTTCTTTCTTTCCTGCTATTTCTTGCCCTATATCAAGAAATAAAACAAGATCATTGCCACCACAAACTATTGTAAGATAATTTAAATTATCCCTTACTTTATCATCTTAAATATTCTCGGAATAAGTCTTATGTTGCGTAAAATTCCCTTAGCATTAGTCGGTTTAGTTGTAGGTTTCATCCTAACATCCATCGGATTTGTTGCCTATGCCATTGGTAACTCCACCCTCAATTTAGCAGGATTTTTCTACGGCATTCCTCTACTACTAGGGGGATTAGCTTTAAAAGCGGCCGAACTTAAACCGATTCCCTTTTCCCAAGAAACTTCCCCAGAAATTATTGCCCTCAGAGAAAACCAAGCTACAGATACTCAAAATCAATTAAGAAAAGATGTTACCCGCTATCGTTATGGACAAGAAGCACACCTAGATGATGCCCTTGAACGTTTAGGATTAAGTCCTACCGATGAAGAAAGACCCATTTTGACTACTATTAAAGAAGTAGAAATTGATGGTAATTACACGTTGGTATTACAATTTAATTCCCCATTAATTACCCTCGAAACATGGGAGGAAAAACTAGAAAAAATTACTAAATTTTTTGGTGCAAATATTACTGCTAAAATAATAAATACCCAAGATAACTTAATTGACTTAGCTTTGATTCGTAATCAACAGTCTTCTCCCGTAGAAGTGGCGTAGTAAAGATAACACTTAGATTAATGAAAGATAAAAAAAGTAATCCCTCAGCAACACTACTATTAATTGATGATGACCCCAATCTAATACTATTGGTGAAAGATTATCTAGAATTTAATGATTATGAGGTATTAACAGCTACTCAGGGGAGAGAAGCTTTATTGGTTTTGGAGCAACAAATCCCTGATTTAATTATTTGTGATGTAATGATGCCTGAAATGGATGGTTATACCTTTGTCCAAGAAATTCGCCAGAATCCTAGTTTAGACCAAATTCCGATTATTTTTTTATCGGCAAAGGGGCAAACCAAAGATAAAATCAAAGGATTGACTAATGGGGCGGATGTTTATATGGTTAAGCCTTTCGAGCCGGAAGAATTGGTGGCGCAAGTACAATCAACCCTTAACTCTCTGAACAGGTTAATCGGTTGTGTTCAAACTGGGAGCGACAATCCTGTAAGGCTTCATGTGCCTAAATCGGTGTCATTAACTCCTACGGAAAAAAAGGTTGTTACCCTTGTTTCCCAAGGATTATCTAATCGTGAGATAGCCATTGATTTGGGTGTTAGTCAACGTACTGTCGAAAGTCATGTATCTAATATGCTAAATAAAACGGGATTGCATAATCGTACGGAGTTATCTCGTTGGGCTATGCAAACTCAATTTTAATTTTTAGGGGTTTTAGGGAAGTAGTAATTTCTCCCCTAGATTTTTTATTTGGGAACAAAGGAAATAAATTTTTCTGTTTTCTCCAATTAACTGGAGAAATTTAAATGAGATTCAATTAAAGTTGAAAAGGATTAAAAGTTCCCCCTAAACCTTCTACAATGGTCTGGGTATTGAGCATTATTTTTGTTTGATAAGTGCTAGCTCCTGAACCTTCTTCTCCTAAGCCATCGGCAAACAAAGGTTGATCTGCTACTTGAACATTTGCTTCTGTTGCCACGGTATTAATGAGGGTTGGATTAACAGAACTTTCTACAAAAATAGTTGGTACGTTAGATCCTTGAATTTCTCGCACTAATTGACCAACTCTTCCTGCGGTGGGTGCTTCTTCTGTGCTAACTCCTTGTAAGGCAGTATTTGAATTTAATCCATAGGCTTCTACAAAGTAACCTAAAGCGTCATGGTTGCTGACTAAAATTCTTTTATCTTCTGGGATGGTGGCAATTTGATTTTTGATCCAATCATCCATAGCATTTAATTCTTCTTTGATCAAATTGGCTTGATTTTGGTATTGTTCCGCTTGATCTGGTTGTAGTGCGGCTAATTGTTGACTGATTACATTAATGATTTTTATCCCATTTTGTACGTCATGCCAAACATGGGGGTCGGGAAATTTTTCGGAGTTATCTTGATTATGATCATCTTCGTGGTTGTGATCATGATGGCTATGGCCGTGATCATGATCTTCGTTTCCATGGCTGTGTCCATCATCAGTCATAATGGGGTTGTTTACGGCTTGCTCATAGACGGCTATTTTGGGAGCAGGATTATCGGTTGCTTGAATAAGATTAATTAAGTTGGGTTCAAAACCGTACCCACCGTATAAGATTAACTGTGCTTGATCCATTGATCTGCGATCATCGGGGGTGGCTTGATAAACGTGGGGGTCAACTCCAGCGTCCACGAGACAGTTGAGGGCGATGGTGTTTTGAGCTATTTGCTGAGTTAAATCGCACAATACATCGGTGGTAACTACAACGGATGGTAGATTTTCGGAAATTTCTGTAGAGCCTTGATTGGAAGTGTCTTCTGGGGTTGTCGTCGGGGGGTTACAACCAGTTAGACTAAATAAGACTAGAGATGGTATTACGAATTTTGAAGCAATAGAAAAATTTAACATTGGTCCTTTAATCTTTTATTATAGTAATGGTACAAAATATTGTGATAATGATAATCATTAATTTATAAAATCTATGTTAGAGGTTCAGCAAGTTGCTGTCAACTATCGAGGCATTGTCGCTGTGGAAAATATTAGTTTTTGTTTGAACGCAGGGCAAATTGTCGGTATTATTGGACCTAATGGTGCTGGTAAGAGTTCGTTAATTAAATCAATTTTGGGTTTAATTCCTTTGGAGAGGGGAAAAATTACTTTTCGACACCGGGCTTTATCAAAACAATTAGATCAGGTTGCTTATATTCCCCAAAGGGCACAGATTGATTGGGATTACCCTATTACGGTTTACGGGGTGGTAATGATGGCGAGGATTCGTCATCGTGCTTTGTTTCGCTCTGTTTCTCGTCAATCGAAAGAATTGGTTGAAAATGCTTTACAAAGGGTTGGAATCTGGGATTTGCGCGATCGCCAAATAGGACTACTTTCAGGGGGGCAACAACAGAGAGTATTTTTGGCTCAAGCGTTAGCCCAAGAAGCGGAGTTATTTTTGTTTGATGAACCTTTTTCTGGAGTAGATAAAAAAACAGAAAAAATGATTTTTAATGTGTTGGATGAATTAAAAAAAGAAGGAAAAATTCTATTGGTAGTTGGTCATGAATTAAAGGAAACTTCTAGGGAGTATGATCGTTTTTTACTTATTAATAAAAAACTCATTGCTAATGGTTCTCGGGCGGAAGTTATTACTCCAGAAAATCTCCAAAAAGCCTATGGTGATAATGTAATTTTGTTGGCGAATAATTAAACTATTTTATTTTTATTTATGTTAGATTTTTTACTAGAGCCTTTATCATTTGGATTTATTCGTAATTCTATGATAATGATTATTTTATTAGGGATTCTTTGTTCTGTTACGGGTAGTTTTTTGATTGTCCAAAAAATGGGTTTTTTAGGGGAAGTTATTGCCCATGCTGTACTACCCGGACTTGCGATCGCATTTTATATTGGTATTGATATTTTTTTAGGAGCATTTATTTCAGGAATGTTAAGTAGTTTAATTATTGCTTGGATTCAATCACAATCAAGGGTAAAAGTGGACGTAGCCATGTCCTTAGTTTTTTCAGGATTTTTCGCTTTAGGTATTTTATTAATCACCTTATTAAAAAGTAGAATAGACTTACACAGTTTCTTATTTGGTGATATTTTAGGAGTTACAAGTTATGATTTATGGCGCACTTTTTTTATTACAATTTCGGTAATTATTTTTGTTAAATTATTTTACCCACACTTACTCTTTTATACCTTTAATCCTTTAGGAGCTCAAGCCATTGGTTTACCTGTAGCATGGATTAACTTAGGTTTAGTTTCAGCAATTACTTTAACCATTATTGCTAGTATGCAAGCAGTAGGAGTTGTGCTGGTAGTTTCTTTGTTAGTCGGCCCTAGTATTAGTGCTTATTTATTAGTCAAAGAATTACACCAAATGATGTTTTTAGGAGGACTTTTAGGAGGAATTAGCGGAGTAATCGGTATTTATATTAGTTACTATTGGAATGTCCCTTCTGGAGCATCTATAGTGCTAGTGGTAACAATTCTTTTTCTTCTATCTTTTTTATTCAGTCCTAGTGAAGGGATTTTAACCCGCCCTCAAGTTTTGAGTCAACCCCATAAACTAATCAAATTTTTAGTAAAAAAATAGACGGTTGACTATTAATGACTGTAGTTTGGACTAAGGAAAATTAAACCCGCTACCTGATAGCCCAAACCTGCCCAAATTGAATACTCTCATATCAAACTGAGGTTATTTTTAGTCTTTTTTAGAAGTCGTTAATTTATTTTGTATTTCCAAATATACCAATAAAGCGTTAATATCCGCAGGGTTAACTCCTCCAATGCGGGTAGCTTGACCAATGGTTAAAGGTCTTACTTGGGTTAGTTTTTCCCTTGCTTCCATTGATAAAGTTTCAATTTTCATATAATCTAAGCCCTCATTTAATTTACGATTGCTGTGACGAGCAACTTGGTCTATTTGACTTTGTTGTCTTTTGATATAACCTGAGTATTTAATCTCAATTTCCGCCCCTTCTTTTTCGGCTTGATTTAATTGCGGATTATGTAGATTATATTTTTCTAAATCTTCATAGTGAAATTGAGGACGACGCAATAAATCTGCAAGGGTAATTGAGCCTTTTATTTTCTGCTGTGTATCTTCAACTATTTTAACCGATACCTCATCTCTTTCCTTAATTCTAGTTTCGTATAATCTTTCTTGTTCAGCGATAATATTTTTTTGTTTTTCTTGGTACAATTGCCAACGGCGATCGCAAATTAGCCCTATTTGCCGTCCTAAAGGAGTCATTCGCTGATCAGCATTATCCGAACGTAAAATTAAACGATACTCCGAGCGAGAAGTCAACATTCGATAAGGTTCACGTAAATCTTTGGTACATAAATCATCAATTAAAGTACCTAAATAACTTTGCTCTCGGGGAAATACAATCATCTCCTTACCCTGAGCAAAACGAGCCGCATTTATACCAGCAACAATACCTTGGGCCGCCGCTTCTTCATATCCCGTTGTGCCATTAATCTGTCCTGCGGAAAATAAACCCTCAATCTTTTTGGTCATTAAAGTTGGGAAACACTGAGTTGCCGGTAAAAAATCATATTCCACCGCATAGGCAGGGCGCAACATGACGCAGTTTTCTAACCCCGGCAAAGTGCGTAACATTTGTAACTGTAAATTTTCAGGCAATCCCGTGGAAAAGCCCTGAATATATAACTCAGGAATGTCTCTACCTTCCGGTTCAATAAAAATTTGATGACTTTGTTTATCCGCAAAACGAACAATTTTATCCTCAATGCTAGGACAATAACGAGGTCCTTTCGAGTCGATAAAACCACCGTAAATAGGAGATAAATGTAAATTATCTTTAATTAACTGATGGGTAGCTTGGGTGGTGCGAGTAAGGTAGCAGTTCATTTGTTCTCTTTCAACCCAGACATCTGGATCAAAGCTAAACCAACGTACTTCTTTATCCGGGGGTTGTATTTCCATTTTGCCATAGTCAACAGTACGTTTATCAACCCTTGCAGGAGTACCAGTTTTTAGTCGCCCAGTCTCAAAACCCAAATTATTAAGAGTTTCGGTTAAACCAACCGCCGCAAACTCTCCCGCCCTCCCGGCAGCCATGGATTTGCCCCCAATCCAAATTTTTCCTTCTAAAAATGTTCCTGTGGTTAAAACTACCGCCTTAGTCTTAAAACAACTTCCAAAATAGGTTTGTACCCCAATGATTTCATCATTATCACCTAACACCAAATCCGTTACCATCCCCTCACGGATAGATAAGTTCGGTTGATTTTCGACAATATTTTTCATCACCGAGGCATATTCTCTTTTGTCTGTTTGCGCTCTCAATGCCCATACTGCGGGGCCTCGGGAATTATTTAAGACTCTTTTTTGCAAATATGTTCTGTCCGCCATTTTGCCAATTTCTCCCCCCAATGCGTCGATTTCGTGGGTAAGTTGAGA
>PXEJ01000108.1 GCA_003566215.1 Cyanobacteria bacterium T3Sed10_376R1m
CCAAAACCACCTAATCCTCCTAATACCTCTTTGCGATAGGTACTTTTAACATCATCACCGATTTTGTTAACAAACTCTCTTCCTGCCTCAATATCGACTCCAGCCTGTTTATAATCCATATTTCCTACTTGATACAATAATTTTTACTGATGAGAGCAATCATTTTAACTAATATGATCATTTCTCCTTATCCGATTTGATTATGAATTTGTAATCGGTTCATTAGCCCAAATCATACCATTATTGATTAAATTTGTAATCATTCTTATCAAAAAAAGTCAAAGGTGTTACAAAATGATTTTTTCATACCCCCTAAGGATTATTGATCAAAAAAACAAAACAAGAACTTCTCTATTGCCCTCAAAATCAAGAAGTAATAAAAACCAGATACAAAATAAATATCTACTAAAAATAATTATCTTTTTGAGATAATTATCCCCCCCATTGATTAGTTTTGTTTAACTTAAACCCCCTCCCTAGTAAAAGCTAAACCTACCATTATGTCGATTCAAGAAAGGGTCGTCAATGCTCATTAATTATCATAATCTATTTCTTTTATTAGATAAGTATTTATGACCAATGAACTAAAAATGCCATGTTAACTTAGTTACTGTTCAACATTATTAACAAATGTAAAGATTCCATTTACAAAGAGTAAACAATCAAAAACCTTATTAAAGGTTTTGAAAGAATTAAATTACTGAAAAACTATGCATACAAAAACTTGGAACAACGCTGTTAGATCAGCTGCAACAATCATTTTAGGAGTAACTGGTTTAGTTGTTGCCCCTAGTGTAAGAGCTAACACAGCGAACATCTCTGAGCAAAATCAAACTTTAGCAGTAAGAAATAACCCCACCACACAAGAATTTTTAACCACCAGAATTTATTCTCACAACTGGCAAAATCAAGAAGCCGCTACTCTACATTTTCAAAGTATTCCCCTCATCACCTTTTTGGGTAATGACACCACCGAAACTACCCAAAGAGCAGAGAAATTAGCCCGTCGTCTCGACCAACTTCACCAACAACAAGCTGATGCTAGTAAATTTGCAGTGAAATGGAATGAGCAAACCGAAGAATACACAATTCAATATGACCAAGAAGATTTAATTGCCATCAACGACAAAACCATTCTCCCTGACACAACTAAAAAGGAAGATGTAGATGCACTACAGGCGACCAATCGTTTACGCAGATTAATGGGCAATGCAGAACCCATTAACATCATTGCCAATAAACCTGAGCCTAAGGTGCTAGAAGTCGCTAGTACTGCAGGGGTTAAAGGTAGTGGCGGTCGAGTAATGCGTGGGGTTGCCTCTTGGTATGGTCCTGGTTTTCATGGTCGTCAAACGGCTAATGGGGAAAGATTTAATCAAAATGCTCTCACTGCCGCACACCGCTCCCTTCCTTTTGGTACTAGAGTTAAAGTTACCAATGTACGGAATGGTCGCTCTGTGGTAGTTAGAATTAATGACCGTGGACCTTTCACTGGTGGACGTATCATTGACCTAGCGGCGGGTGCTGCCCAAGCTATCGGCTTGAAGAGTAGCGGTGTTGGCACGGTTAACCTTCAGGTTTTAGGAAGATAGATTAAAGCCTTTGATCAGAAAAGAAGAATAGTTGACCAATGCCCATGAAGGATTGCTATAATGAATCTTGAAATTTTTAAGATAAATAAAGCTTAATGAACATATCAGGTTTTTTGCAATTTCTGATTGGGTTTATCATCGGTATCGTTCTGTTTGGAGCTGGGATTGCTGGGGGAGCTTACTATTTTTTAACTCAAATTTCTGCGAACCCCACAGATCCCTCCGATCCTATTCCCACAACAGAAGAAAGTAATGCTTCCGAATCTAGCTCGGAAACCCAAAGCGTTGCTGTTGAACCTGAACCAAAACCAGAACCTGAACCAACTCCTACCGTTGAACCTGAGAGGGAAGCTTTACCTGATGGTGCTTACCGTGCCAGGGTGACATGGTCAACGGGTTTAAATTTGAGGGCTGAACCTAGTGAAAATGCGGATAGCGTTGGGGGGGTTGGTTTTAATTCTGAGTTGATTATTCTTTCTACCAGTGGCGATCGCAATTGGCAAAGGGTTCGAGTGGTAGGTAGTGGTCAAGAGGCTTGGGTAAAAGCAGGAAATGTGACCAGAATTGACTAATTAATAAATGTAATGATTTCTAAACAAAGATGATGGTCTTTATATTCTAGTTAAAGGTAAGATTAAGAAAAGGTAAATATATTTTTCCCTATGGTCTTATCTACACGCAATCAGTCCATCCCTCCCCTAATGACTTCGCCAAAATTTCAAGTCATCGAGTTACCTAGTGGTTTGACTTTAATTCATCAACAAATATCCACTAGCTCGGTGGTGGTTGCTGATGTGTGGGTTGATGGGGGAGTAACTAATGAGCCACAATCATGGTCGGGGATGGCTCATTTTCTAGAACATATGATCTTTAAGGGTACTGCCAATGTATTACCCGGAGAGTTTGATTATGTGGTGGAAAATAGTGGTGGTTGCGCTAATGCGGCGACGAGTTACGATTATGTCCATTATTTTTTGGTGACTGCTAGTCAATATTTGCCCCAAACTTTACCTTATTTAGGGGAGATTTTATTACAAGCTCACATACCAGATGAGGAGTTTTATTTAGAAAGGGATGTGGTTTTAGAGGAAATCAGATCCAGTGATGATGATTATGATTGGTTGGCACTCCAAGCTCTATCTAATTTAATGTACCAGAATCATCCCTACGGACGTTCGGTATTAGGGGATGAATCGTTGTTACTTAATAATACTCCTAACCAAATGCGTTGTTTTCATAAAACCCATTATCAACCTGAACGAATGTCGGTGGTTTTGGTGGGAGATATTACAGAAAAGGAGGCTATTTCCCTTACTAATAATTCTTTTTCTAATTTTACCGTGCGATCGGAATGTCCCCCTGTTAGTTTTGATAGTGAACCTCCCATGGTAGAAATTCGCCGAAAACAATTATTTTTACCCCGATTAGAATTATCTAAATTTATTATGGGTTGGAGTGGTCCGGGGATTGATGATTTTGTAGGTGCGATCGCCCTTGACCTAATTTCGATGATTTTAGCAGGGGGTAGAACATCAAGACTAGTTCGACAACTACGGGAAGAAAAACAAATCGTATTAGATATTGGTTGTGATTTTTCCTTTCAAAAACACTCTAGTCTATTTACCATCAGTGCTTATTTTGAGCACCAAAATTTAGCAGAAATTGAACATCTAATAAGACAAGAAATTTATAACCTACAAACAAAGCCCATCACTGATAAAGAAATAGAAATTTGCAAAAAAGCCCTACTCCACGACTATATTTTCTCCACCGAAACCCCAGAACAATTAGCTAGTTTATACTGTTATTATCAAACCCTCACCAACGCCCATCTTTCTCTCCAATATCCCCATACAGTTCGTAGTTTTACCCCCCAAGATATTCAACGCTACGCTTCTATCTACCTCTGTCCCCAATACTATTCCATCTGTGAAGTTCATGAACAAAAGTGCTAGATATTTATAGGAAATAAAACCTAAAAAAAATAGTTGATCAGAGTGAACCTCAATGATAGAATTGAGCCATCATTGCAATTACCTTAGACTAATGACAATAGACTGGTCAGAACTATTACAACAATTGATTTTTCAAAAATCTCTCTCTCAATCCCAAGCCTCTAGCTTAATGGAAGGTTGGCTAAAAGAAGAAATAAGCCCAGCTTTATCTGGGGCGATTTTGACAGCCCTTCAAATTAAAGGAGTGTCGGGAATTGAATTAGCTGGTATGGCAAGGGTTTTGCAATCTCAGTCTTTACAATCAGAAGTTATTAGTCATAGTCAACCCATAATTGATACTTGTGGCACGGGGGGAGATGGTTCATCAACCTTTAATATTTCCACTGCTGTGGCTTTTGTGGCAGCGGCGGCGGGGGTAAAAGTAGCTAAACATGGAAATCGCTCCGCTTCTAGTAAAGTCGGCTCTGCGGATGTTTTAGAGTATCTAGGAGTAAAGTTAAACGGTCATATCCCAGATTATAAAAGAGCTTTAGAGGAAGTGGGAATCACTTTTTTGTTTGCCCCCGGATGGCATCCAGCCATGAAAGCAGTTGCTCCAATTCGCAAAGAATTAAAAATCAGAACCATATTTAATTTATTGGGTCCTCTGGTCAATCCTTTGCGTCCTACAGGACAAGTTATTGGGGTGTATGCCCCTGAGTTTATTGCGCCAATGGCCTTTGCCCTAAGTTCTTTGGAAGTCAAAAATGCGATCGCCCTTCACGGGAGAGAAAAATTAGACGAAGCGGGTTTAGGAGATATTACCGACTTAGCCATTATCAGTGACGGAAAAGTTGAAATTACAACCCTTAATCCCCAAGAATTAGGGCTACATAAAGCCACCCTAGCCCAATTAAAAGGAGGAAATGTGGAAGAAAATGCCACTATCTTAACCAATGTACTGCAAGGAAAAGGTACTCAGGCTCAACAAGACGCTGTAATTTTAAACGCTTCCCTTGCCCTACAGGTGGGAGAAGCAGTACCATTGGGTAATTACACTCAAGCTATTGAAAAGGCACGGGCGATCGTAAATAGTGGGGTAGCATGGGATAAACTTAGGGAATTAGTAACATTTTTTACCACAAAATAATACTAAATAATAAGTATCAAAAGAAAATAGCACTTATAACAAGTTAAGCTATAATTTTGCCCAGAATAGATTAAATTATAGTTATCTCTAATCGCAAAATTCTTATTAGTATTATCTTCTACTATTAATAAAATTTATATTTATTTTTCCCTAACAAATAAACCTAAATGACTATATAAAAACCATGAATGAATCCGATCTAAATCTCGCCAAATACCTAGTAGAATCTTCAGGAATTAAAAAACCTCAAAACAGTCAAAATCCTCGTAACACAAAAAAACCTCAGACAGAAAAACCCTCCCTTGAACAAAATATGAACTCACGTCAAATTGTTCCTAGCAACATTGCCAAAATAAAAGTAATTGGAGTGGGTGGTGGTGGCTGTAACGCCGTTAACCGCATGATTCAGAGCAACGTTTCAGGGGTAGAATTTTGGCAAATCAACACCGATGCCCAAGCCCTTTCCGAATCCATGGCAACCTATTGTTTGCAAATCGGACAAAAATTAACCAGGGGATTAGGGGCAGGAGGTAATCCTTCCATTGGGCAAAAAGCCGCCGAAGAATCCAGAGATGAAATTGCCAAATCCCTAGAAAACACCGATTTAGTCTTTATTACCGCTGGAATGGGAGGAGGCACAGGCACAGGGGCAGCCCCCATCGTAGCAGAAATAGCCAAAGAAATGGGCTGTTTAACCGTAGGAGTAGTCACTCGCCCCTTTACCTTTGAAGGGCGCCGACGTACCACCCAAGCAGAAGAAGGAATTAACGCCTTACAAAGCAAAGTTGACACCCTAATTATTATTCCTAACAATAAACTATTGTCCGTCATCCCCGCAGAAACACCCCTACAAGAATCTTTCCGTATCGCAGATGACATTCTGCGACAGGGTGTTCAAGGTATCTCCGATATTATCACCATACCCGGTCTTGTTAACGTTGACTTTGCCGACGTTAGAGCCGTCATGGCAGACGCAGGTTCCGCCTTAATGGGCATTGGTATCGGCTCAGGAAAATCCCGTGCCAAAGAAAGCTCCGTCGCTGCCATATCCTCACCTCTTCTCGAATCTTCCATTCAAGGGGCAAAGGGAGTCGTGTTAAATATTACAGGAGGAAGTGATTTGACCTTACATGAAGTCAACACCGCCGCCGAAACTATTTACGAAATAGTTGATCCTAATGCTAACATCATTTTTGGTGCAGTAATTGATGAAAAAATGCAAGGAGAAATTCGTATTACCGTCATTGCCACAGGATTCTCTTCCGAAACATCTCCTAATTCTTCTCCGGCAAAAACTGTTATTACTCCACCACCACTTTCTAGTAATCAAGAACAATCAGAGCAAAAGAAAGAAGAAGGAAATTCCTCAGATTCAGACAATCCTCTCGCTGGTTTAGATATTCCTGAATTTTTGCAAAGACGTCGCTTTCCCCGCCGTCAATAAAAATCATAAACACTAGGGGTAACAAAGATTTGCCCCCATTCATCATACAGTAGAAAAGAGGTAACCCAAACAAATTTAACTAATGAATATAAAAGATTATTTATCATTAACAAAACAAACTGCAATTTATCCATCCGATAGTTTTTTAGAGTATCTGACATTAGGTTTAGCCTCAGAAGCTGGAGAGGTTAGTGGGGTGGTAAAAAAATATATTCGTCAAGATTTTGACTTAGATATTGCCCAAGAGAAATTAAAAAAAGAGTTAGGAGATGTACTTTGGTATTGGGCTAGATTATGCGATGAATTAGGCTTAAATCCAGAAGAAATTATGGAAGAAAATATTAATAAACTACTTAAAAGAAAGCAAAATAAAACCTTACAAGGAGATGGAGATGATCGATAGTTTTGCTATAAAATAATATTTGTTGACGTTGATTAGTAATGAGATCAAGTATTATTGAATCACACAAGGCGGTTAAATACTCTCCGTATTATTACCATTCCCCATGATTGATGAGCGTAGTCAAATCATTCCCAGCCTAAACCAAAATCATATCTAAATTCAGCAATGCCATATTTTTTTAATAACAATAGGGCTATTTAAAAAGCATTATTATGCACAGAATACCAGCAACCCCCGGCGGATGGAATTTAAACACTGAGGGGGTGATTTTCATTGAACAAAATCCCGCTCCGATTATTTTTCTTACCAGTGCCGATACAGACATTCAAACTATCGCCTCTTGTGTAGAATCTTTACCCAGTAATTTTCCTGCCCTTCGCCTAGTTAATCTATTACAACTACAACAAGAATTAACCATCGATACCTATGGGGAAGAAATACTCTCTAAGGCAAAAGTAATTATTCTTCGACTTTTGGGAGGAAGGAGTTATTGGAGTTATGGCTTAGAAGTGTGCAAAGAGATTATCAGCCAAAATAAAGATATATCCTTAATTATACTACCGGGAGACGATCGCCCCGACCCCGAATTAATAAACCATTCTAATGTACCTTTATCCCAAGTTAATCAATTTTGGCAGTATCTTGTAGAAGGGGGAGTTGATAATTTTACTAACGGTTTAAAATATATTAGTAATATTTTTTTTGAGACTCAATTAAAAGTTTTGCCACCGCAAAAAATACCTCGTTTAGGAATTTTTAAATCTTTGCAAGACTCTTTATTAAAAGATAAATTAAATTCAGAGCAAACAAAAATTGATACAGTAATTTTATTTTATAAATCTCACTATTTATCGGGGAATATTAAACCAATTACAGCCCTAGAAAATAGTTTAAAAGACAATAACTTAAGCTGTATTTCTGTGTATGTATCTTCCCTAAGAGATGAAGAAATTCAAGTAGAATTAATCGAATTATTACAAACTTATCAAGTTAGATTAATCCTCAATACTACCAGTTTTTCTGTGGCAAAAATAGGTAATGAATCTAATACCAAAATTTGGCAAACTTTAGATATTCCCGTTTTACAAGTCATTTTAAGCGGTAGTACCGAAGAATATTGGGCTGATAACTTTCAAGGATTGTCACCGAGGGATGTTGCCATGAATATCGCTTTACCTGAGGTTGACGGGAGAATTATTACTAGGGCTATTTCTTTTAAGTCGGTAGAAAAAAAACATCCTCAATTGGAAACTGATGTTGTTATTTATAAACCATTACAAAATAGAGTAAATTACATTGCTCAGTTAGCTAAAAATTGGGTCAATTTAAGTAATATTAAAAATCAAGAAAAAAAAATCGCTATTATTCTAGCAAATTATCCTAATAAGGATGGTAGAATTGCTAATGGTGTGGGTTTGGATACTCCTGCTAGTTGTATAAATATTCTTCATGCTTTAGCTAATAATAATTATTATATTAAGGACATTCCCCGTGATGGAGATGAGTTAATTTTTCAATTAATTGAGGGGGTAACTAATGATTTAGAAATGGAATCCCAAAGGAAGATTAATCAATATTTATCCATGGAGGATTATCAAAATTATTTTCAAACTTTACCCAAAAAGGTACAAGAAGAAATTGTTAATCGATGGGGTATTGCCTCTGATTCTGACCATCAATTTTCCGTTAATTCCTTTGAAAAGAATAAATTTACTCCGCCCCCTTTAGCTGATTTTATTCCTGTTTCAGGGGAGCAATTTGGCAATATTTTTATTGGAATTCAACCTTCTAGGGGTTATGATTTGGATCCTAGTTTAAATTACCATGCACCAGATTTAGAACCAACTCATCGTTATTTAGCTTTTTATTTTTGGTTGCGAAATGTATTTAAAGCTGATGCTGTTATTCATCTAGGAAAACATGGTAATTTAGAATGGTTACCC
>PXEJ01000244.1 GCA_003566215.1 Cyanobacteria bacterium T3Sed10_376R1m
CAATGGAATCAGCAATCACGTCCCGAGAAACAAGGGAATATTTCATCCCCTCTGTACCCATAGAAATACCATCGCTGATGGTAATGGTGCCAAACATTTGGGGCATTCCCCCTGCTTTTTTTATACTATCTTGGGCATGAATGGCAAGGTCATTTAAACCCATGTTACAGGGGGTAATGGTACTATATCCGTTAGCAACCCCGACGATAGGTTTTGTAAAGTCATTATCTCCAAAACCCACTGCTCTAAGCATTGCACGGTTAGGGGATCTTTGGACTCCTTGGGTGATGGCTTGGCTTTTAATATTTTCTGTCATGTTAAATAAA
This sequence comes from Cyanobacteria bacterium T3Sed10_376R1m, assembly GCA_003566215.1. Classification (GTDB taxonomy): domain Bacteria; phylum Cyanobacteriota; class Cyanobacteriia; order Cyanobacteriales; family Cyanobacteriaceae; genus Cyanobacterium. Next base: position 327 of record PXEJ01000244.1, read on the forward strand.
ATACTCTTTTTAGTACTATTCTCTCATAAATAGAGATTGAGATGAGTTATTATTGATTTTTTTGACGGAGCATTCTAATTTAACCCCATAAAAAAAGGGCGTAATTATTTACGCCCCTGTCAACTTAAATATTTCTTGGAAAAACCAAAAAATTAGATTTGAGGTTCTAAACGGGCATAGAAAATACCACGAATTTTAACTTCTTCAGGCTCTTCTGCACCTAAGTCGGTGGAAGAAGGTTGTTCACTTTCAAACACACCAGAAATTTCTCCTGTCTCACTATCAACTTTAGTGATTTGTAAGGACATTTCACCCTTCATCGTTTCAGCTTGTTTGAGATTATTACGGGTATATTCAGATTTATCTGCACCGGCAGGAAGAGCGACAGCATTGTCGTAACCAATGGTTAAACCACGTCCTTTAGGATCAATAAAAGAAGCACCACGGTAGGAGGGAACTTTAAAACTACCAGAGAAATCAGTGGAAGTATTTACTGAGGTAAAACCAGGCTCAGTCTCGGCAGTTAATTTTTTAATGGTGAAAAAGAAAGGTACTTGTTCTCCACCGGGTAACAATACGGTGATAATTTGGAAGTCGATACCATCTATTTCTTGGAAAGTTAATTTTCCGTCAGCATCAGAAGAGATTGTTCCTCTGATTTGTTCTAAGCTACTGGTATCTCTGGTTAAGATTTTACCTTCGACAAATTCAGCCTCTTTTCTTTTGTTTACTGGTTCTTCTTTAACGAAGTATTCTTGAGGCTCAAGACACATATCAACCACCGCTAGAGGTTGATCTACAGAAATATCAATAGAACCACGAGTAAACTCAGCAATTTGAGGACATTTGTTAGCTAGTCCTGTGTTAACAATTTCATCATAGGTAGTAGTTTTGGGATCATAGGCTTGAGCAGCGTTATCACTACAAGCTCCGAGGAAGCCTAAGCATACAATCAAGAAAGCTACTAACAGGTTACGAAACCGCATAATTTAACCTCTCTTTGTTTTTTTTTGTAAATTTTAAATTTTAAATCTCATATCTTACTTATCATCACTAATTCTCTGGAAATCGGGGAAAAAGAAAATTAGTTTCTTAAGTGTAGTTAGATTTATCGTGATCTACTTTACCAAATTAAGAGTCTTTATAGGAAACTTTAGATTTCGTAATATTTTAAAGATGAATCATTGGTTAGGAGTTGAATTATTAAATTAATCTGATTTTGGTTTATCTTCCCATACCGACATAACGAATCCCAGCATTTTCGATCGCACTTTTATCTAAGAAATTACGTCCGTCAATAATTAAAGGATATTTCATAGATTTGGACATTTTAACTAGATCGAGTTTGAGAAATTCTTGCCAATCGGTAACTAAAACCAAGGCATCACAATCATCAGCTAATCTTTCTGCATCACTTTCAATCATCACCCCAGAAAGTCCATGACTAAGACCTGATTGAGAGACAATGGGATCATAAGCTTTAACCTTTGCCCCTAGACGGTTTAATTCTTCAATGATATTTAAGGCTGGAGCATCGCGCATATCATCGGTATCGGGCTTAAAAGTTAACCCTAATAAACCGATTACTTTACCCTTAAGAATTTTTAATTCCTGTTGTAGTTTATCAATTACCATTACCCGTTGACGTTTATTGACACTAACAGCGGCATTAAGTAGCTCCGTAGTATAGCCATAATCACTAGCGGTATGAATAAGGGCAGAAACATCCTTGGGAAAACAAGAGCCTCCCCAACCAATCCCAGCTTGTAAAAATTTTGTACCGATACGGGAGTCTAAACCGATACCCCTAGCAACTTGAGTAACATCAGCACCCATGCGATCGCAAATATTAGCTACTTCATTAATAAAACTGATTTTAGTAGCTAGAAAAGCGTTAGCGGCATATTTAATCATTTCCGCCGAGCTCAAATCCGTGACTACAATAGGTACAGGAGGTAAAGATTTATCCGTAGAAAATTCACGGTTTACTAAGGGTTGGTATAACTTACTCATAAGGGCGATCGCCTTATCACTATTACCTCCGAGGACAATGCGATCGGGGTTAAAAGTATCATACACCGCACTACCTTCACGCAAAAATTCAGGATTACTGACCACATCAAAGCTAACATCAGCTTCTTCTACCATGGTAAATCCTTCCCCTTGACTTACCGCCAATCTTTCTTTAATACCATCGAGAACAATCATCCGCACCCAATCCCCTGAACCGATAGGCACAGTAGATTTATTCACAATTACCTTATAACCATCCCTCAGATTAGCACCAATACCCTTAGCAACTGCCTCGACATAGCGAGTATCGCTTTCTCCAGTAGGTAAAGGAGGAGTGCCTACCGCAATGAATAATACTTCCCCATGATTTACCCCTGCACCCAAGTCCGTAGAAAAGTGCAATCTACCTGATTCCATAGAAGAAATCATCAAGTCTGATAATCCTGGTTCATAGATAGGTGACTGTCCTTGCTTCATTAACTTGACTTTCTCTTCATTATTGTCAATACAGATTACGTCATGACCAATATGAGCCAAACAAACTCCTGTCACTAATCCAACGTAACCAGTACCGATAACACAAACACGCATAGTCAAAGCTCCTTCTCAAAAAAAATCTTAAGCTAATTTCAGTAATTGTAAGCTGAATTTGTTTTTTTAACTTAAGTTTTATCTTAATTTGAGCAAATTTTTTTGTAGTTACTAAGTATTTTTTTGTAATTACTATATAGATAGGTAAGTTGGTTTTACCCAAAAAATGCCATGGTGAAGAAAATTGAAAATTATGAGGTTTTATTCTCTAGGTATCCTATCTGAACTCTTAATATTTTGAGTTTGTGACATCTCCCACCCTGAATCAGAGATTACAGAGTGGGCTTCTTAACTTCACAATTAAGAGTTTCTGCTTAAATGATCTTTTACTGATCAAAGTATAGTAGCTTATAATTTTAATAGAATCTTTATCTAAAGGTCAATGGCTATGGTGACAAAACAAATAATTCAAGAAAAATTAGATAATTTAAATCTGATGATGTGGAAGTTGTCCGTCTAGCACCTAAATTGTTTGAGTAAGCATTAAGGTTATTCAAAAAACATCAGGATAAATCTTGGGGCTTAGTTGATTGTTTCTCTTTTACTCAAGTATTTACATTTGATAAACATTTTATTCAAGCTGGTTTTGAGGCTTTAATAAATTATAGTATATGTAATCTTTTAATTATCAAGAGTTATAAAATTAATAACAGTAAGAAAAAATGGAAAGTGACAAAAGAGGGATATGCTTAATTCTGATAAGAATAATTATCTAAACCTCGAAGTTAATCAAGATAAGCTAACTAAATTAAACAAACTATGTCAAGAAAAAGGTTTGGATTATAACCAAGTTATTAATAGTTTAATTGATCAATATTTAAACGATAATATAAATTCGTTACATCATTTTGAGGCTGATTTTAAGTCGATCATTTTAAAAGAAATTGCTCCTTTACTAGAAAGAATAAATAATTTAGAAAAATTTATCAATAATAACCAAGGAATTATAGAAAAAGATCAACATCAATCTAAATCAGAAAATAATCAAAAAGATAGAAGGTATTTACCTCGTCATGAGGTGTGGCAACTACTTAAAAAAACAGATTTTATCCATCATTCAGGATATGACCATTTTTTAAATGCAACTCCCAATGAATTTGAAAGTTATGGTATTTTCTTTGACACAATTAAAAAAAGATATTATATTTTTTTGTCATGAGTAGTTAGTTGTCCATAATTCGTTATTATCCTTCTTGTAACTGGGTTAAATCTATCCATTTTTCCGTAGAGGTTTCTAGTTGTTGATTTACTCTAGCTAACTCTTGGGTTAGGTTTTGTAATTTATCATAATCTAAATTTTTATTTTGATATAGTTTTCCTTCTATTTCGGCTTTCCTGTTTTCTAATTCGGGAATTATTTTGCTTTCTAGTTTTTCTAATTCTCTTTGTTGAAAATTAGATATTTTCTTGCTCGAGTTTACTGTTTTATTTTCTTTTACCTCACTTTTTTTAGTTTTATTGTTGTTAGCTTTTGCTGCTATTTTTTTATTACTAATTTCTGCCCTTGCATCAGCTTCTTTCCTTCTTTTATATTCTAAGTAAACAGAATAATTACCCGGATATTGTTTTAATGTGCCGTTTTGCTCGAAGGCAAAAATAGTTTCTACGGTGCGATCTAAAAAGTAGCGATCGTGAGATACTACTATTACGCAACCTTTAAAGGACTCAATATATTCTTCTAAAACCGCTAGGGTTTGTACATCCAAATCGTTGGTAGGCTCATCAAGAATTAAAACATTGGGGTTACTAATGAGCATTCTGAGTAAAAATAAACGTCTTTTTTCTCCCCCTGATAATTTTTCGATGGGGGCATATTGTTGGTTGGGGGTAAACAAAAACCTTTCTAGTAGTTGAGAAGCACTGATTTGACTACCGTCAGAGGTTTCAATGTAAGTTGCTATTTCTTTAATATACTCGATCGCCCTTAGTTGATGTTCTGCGGCGGTGATGAGGGCATCGGAATGTTGGTCAAAATAACCAATTTTAATTGTTCCACCAATATCCACATGGCCGTTATCAGGGTCAACTTTGCCCATTATCATATTCATTAGGGTTGATTTTCCTACCCCATTGCCACCGATAATTCCTACCCTATCGTCAGGTTCAAATAAATAGGTAAAATCTTTGATTAAAGTGCGATCGCCATATCCTTTAGTGATACTATGTAACTCAATAACCTTTTTACCGATACGACGGCTAGGGGTATCAATTTCCACTTTACCCTGAGCTTTTTTAAACTCCTTATCTTTCAAGTCATAAACACGATCAATCCTTGCCTTTTGCTTCGTACTACGGGCTTTAGGACCCTTTTTAAGCCATTCTAATTCTCTTCTTAGTACCCCTTGATGTTTGCGCTGACTACTCGCATCAGATTCTTCTGCTAGGGCTTTTTTCTCAAGGTAATAACTATAATTTCCCGCATAGCTATAGATTTCTCCCCTATCTACTTCTAATATACGGGTGGTCACTTGGTCAAGGAAATAGCGATCGTGGGTAATGAGGAAGATTGCCCCCGAAAATTTTTGTAAGTATTCTTGTAACCATTCCACCGACTCCGCATCAAGGTGGTTAGTCGGTTCATCCATTAACAATAAATCAGGTTCAGCCATCAAAACTGAAGCAAGGGCAACTCTTTTGCGATAACCCCCTGATAAACTACCCATTTTTGCTTCAAAGTCTTGGATGCCTAGTTTATCAAGAATAATTTTTGCCTCTGTTTCCAAATCCCAAGCATTATGACTATCAATTTTTTCTGTCACCCTAGCTAGAGAATTCATTAACTGCTCTTGAGTTTTGGTATCTGCATGGGCGATACGGTGAGATAAATCTTCATATTCCCTTATCCACTGCATTTGTTCTCCACAATCAGCGAACACTTGTTCTAATACGGTGTGATCTGGCTCAATATCTGGTTGTTGAGGTAAATAAATAATTCTACCCCCTGATTTGGTGACCATTTCTCCTCCATCGTAGGGCTCAATTCCAGCTAACATTTTGAGGAGGGTAGATTTTCCTGCACCATTAACCCCGATTAAACCTACTTTGTCTTTGTCTTCGATACTAAAACTGGCATCTTTAATTATTTCTTTAATACCAAAATCTTTTTTGAGGGATTGAACTGTTAATACGGTCATTTTTTTATAATTGATAGTTTTATTTAATCTTAGAATTCTCTGGCTTATCGATAACTTGTATTCTTAAATTTTAACAGTTTTGTTAGACATTTCTAGGGGAAAATAGTATAAGATAAATTCATTTTTAACCTAGTAAAAATATAAAAAATACTATTCTTTTTTAGAATATAAAAAAATAAATAATACTGCACCTTTATCAAGATTTATTTTTCAAATTAATTATTATTTATTCTTTTTTCAATATCTTCAAAGGTTTTTAACAACAAAGTTTGGGCTTCTAACTTCCAGCCTAATTGTTGAATTTTGATAGCTATAGGAAGTGCGATCGCAACTGCGATAAAATCAAGATATTGTTGGGAAGATATACCAAACAATAAACCCAATCCAGCGATACCCCAAAAAGGAAGAGCAAAGGTTTGACGACTTTCTTCAATTTTTTTGAATAAAAATCCCTTCGGTTTTTGATCGATTAACTCTTGCTTAAGTTCTTGTTGTTGAGTATAGGGTAAAGCAATACCAATTTTACGGCGCAACTTCTCAATTTTACGAGCAGTAGTACTATATTCGGTCAATTCATCCTCTGCCATGCGCAAAAGTGCTTCTAAAGTTACTGCCATAAAGTCATTCAATTAAATTATTTACCCTTTATCCTACCATCAAACAATTGACAATTGACAGTGGACAATGAACAATGAAGAAATATTAACACCAATACTGACAAGCTAAAACCTAATACCGAAAAAGAAGATGGCAACAGAAATTGAAACTCAATTACAAAGCTTAGCACAACAAGCACCAAGGGCGATCGCACTTACCGACAACCTACAAAAACTAGAAGAATTAAGAGTAGCCTATTTAGGAAAAAAAGGCGAACTATCCCTCATATTAAGAGGCATGGGTAAACTATCCCCCGAAATGCGCCCCATAATTGGTGCAGTTGCCAACCAAATAAAAGAGGACATCCAAAATAGCCTCACAAAACAACAACAAACCCTACAAAAACAGAAAATTAAAGCTCAAATTGAAGCAGAAACCCTTGATGTCACCATGGAAGGCATTGGCAAACCCATAGGTAAATCCCACCCCCTTCAAAGCACCATTGATCGAGTAATTGATATATTTGTAGGTTTAGGTTACACTGTAGCCCAAGGACCTCAAATAGAAAGTGACTACTACAACTTTGAAGCCCTTAACACTCCGCCAGATCATCCTGCCAGGGATATGCAAGATACCTTTTACTTTGGGGATGGTAGCCTTTTACGCACCCACACTTCTTCCGTGCAAATTAGGTATATGGAAAACAACGAACCTCCCATCAGAATTATTGCCCCCGGAAGAGTCTATCGCCGAGATACCGTTGACGCTACCCACTCCGCCGTATTTCACCAAATTGAAGTATTAGCCATCGGTAAAAACCTTACCTTTACCGACTTAAAAGGCACCATCAAAGAATTTTTACGGCAGATGTTTGGAGATGACTTACCCACCCTATTCCGTGCTAGTTATTTCCCTTTTACCGAACCTTCAGCTGAAGTGGATGTACAATGGCAAGGAAAATGGTTAGAAGTTATGGGATGCGGTATGGTTGATCCTAATGTACTAAAAGCAGTAGGATATGACCCAGAAATTTATAGTGGTTTTGCCGCTGGTTTGGGAGTAGAAAGATTTGCGATGATTCTCCATAAAATTGATGATATTCGCCGTTTATATAATAGTGATTTGCGTTTTTTAAATCAGTTTTAATATTCTTGTTAACCTAAGTTCAGGTTAAGCAGATTGAGGTAAAAGCCAGTCTAAATGAAGAGTAGGCTTCTTGGGTTTATGACAGTATGCAATTAATCCACAAAGAAGATTGGCACAAAAATAGCCTTGATCTGCAAAAACTTTACCCCAGAGTTTTTTTTAAGCTCGATAACAGGTTTACTATTACCAAGTGACAGTCAGAAATGTATGAAAAGCATTCTCAAATTTACCGAACAAAAATTCAAAACTTTATTCTCACTTAATAAGTTAACAAGTAACACAAAATTCGATAAAAGAAAGAAAAATTTGGTAGAAATATCCGAATATTAAGTACGGCAAACACTACAGACAACAAGCATAATTTATTAACTAGGATCGAGAGACAAATACTTACGTATGATAGCTACCTTACTTAAGTATCTTGAATCAATCGATAATGACAAGATTTTCAATACTTTAATCTCAAAATAATAAAGGAGGTTACATATGCGTATCGCTCAAGTTGCGCCATTGTGGGAAATAGTTCCTCCCACAGGCTACGGCGGAATTGAATTAGTGGTAGCTTTGTTGACTGATGAACTGGTGAAACGAGGTCATGAAGTTACCTTGTTTGCTTCGGGA
>PXEJ01000364.1 GCA_003566215.1 Cyanobacteria bacterium T3Sed10_376R1m
AGAGCCTAGTTCTTGCCCTAAGCGGAGTAAGGATTGATTGGAGTCAATGGCAATCACCACATTATCTGTCTCGTCACTACCGATTTTGAGGCGATCGCCCACGTTAAAACCTCCCACAGACAAAACGGGTATTTCATCGTCACTGGTATTAAGATCTTCAGATAAAGCACTTATCGCCTCACATCCCCTTGTTTGCGCGGATTCTATTCTGAGAACATTATTCGGATTATCTGGATCAGGTTCTACTCTGACGGCAGAGGTAGTTGCGATCGCCCTTGAGCGGGTTTGTCGCAATATTCCCTCCAACTGGAAAACCGCATCATTCAATTTATTTTGTTGTCCAAAAGGGTTATTCCCGATGGATAAAGCTCCCAAAACACCAGCCATCGTAATTGCGACTAATATCTCTGGAAGGGTATAACCTTTTTGATTATTATATTTAAGATTTTTTGTTTGTTGTAATATCTTTTTAAGATAGCTATTCCTGCTCATTTTTATAATAATTAGTTTATTACTAAGCCTTAATATTAAACTCTAAATACTTTTATAACTACATATTATATCTATTTTTCCTTTTAGTACACTACTTTATATTATTTTTCTAATAATATTGTTGTTGAAAATAAATCTGTCTTTGTGAAGAAAAAATAAAAATCAGTATATTTACTGAAAATATCAACAGATGAGCTTTTTTCATCTTTTATTTGTGAGTTTATAGAGAAATTATCCTAGTTTTCTATAGGGTTAGTGGTAGAGGGAAGAAAAGAAATAGTTGATTTTTACTAATCTATTTGTATAAGTAACCCTAAGTAATATTTCTAAGTCTTATCTATTTCTGTTCCTTATCGAGAACTCACATAAGTAGTGAAAAAAATTTAAAAGAGCAAAATTAACGACTTCCACATCAACACTTAGATCTTTATTAAGTTTTTATAAAGATCTAAATAATCCAAATGACTTCCAAATGACTATAGAAAAAATTTATCTACTTTCTAATTTTTTTTGTTTTTACACCTTTTTATTTTTGAAAAAATAGAAATAGTTTTTTGGGTAACTTTTATGGGTATGGGACTATTATTTTCCATAGGTTCTACCGTGAGTTTCACCAAAATCCAAAGGAATATTCATGAATCAACTAGAATTATCTCAAAATTAGAAGATGTAAAAGTAGAAATAATTTTAGCAGAACATAATCACATTAATTAGAGTTTATTCTAAAAATATTTCAGCAAAGTCTAATATGCTTTTTACTATACCAGTCTTAAGTTTTACAAACAATAGAAGAAGTGCGATCGCCCTTAAAACAACCATCAAAAATAATGAAAATCTAAAAAAAATATTAAAAATCACAACATAGTAATCCAATAAATAATGTACCAGTTAAACTATAACCATAATCAAGAAAATATACAGATATAGATATAATGTCCAAAATTGACTGGGAAAAATTACAAAACGGCTCAGATATTAGAGGAATAGCCTTAGAAGGAATAGAAGGAGAAAAAGTCAATTTAACCCCCGATATAATCAAAATTTTAGGAAAAAGTTTTACCCTATGGCTCAGTAAAAATCTAAATAGAAAAACTTCAGAATTAACCATTTCTATCGGTAGAGATAGTCGTTTATCAGGACAAAAACTAGCCCAAGCCACCATCGATGGACTACAAGAATTAGGGGTAATCACATACAACTTTGACATGGCATCAACCCCGGCCATGTTTATGAGTACAATTCATCCAGATTTTAACTGTGATGGGGCAATAATGCTGACGGCAAGTCATCTTCCCTTTAACCGCAATGGATTAAAATTTTTCACAAAAAAAGGAGGATTAGAAAAACAAAATATTACTGAAATTTTAACTATCGCCAAAGAAAATCAATTTTCCCTAAATAAAGAAAAAGGAAAAGTAATCAATCGTGATTTTATGGCAGTATATGCTGATTTATTTGTGGATAAAATTAGGAACTGTGTCAATAATTCAGACAACTTTAAACATCCTCTTCAAGATCTAAAAATTATTGTTGATGCAGGAAATGGTGCGGGGGGATTTTATGCAGAAAAAGTATTAAAGCCATTGGGTGCAGACATTACAGGAAGCCAATTTTTAGAACCAGATGGCACATTTCCCAATCATATTCCCAACCCCGAAAATCAACAAGCAATGACATCTATTTGCGAAGCTGTTATCAAAAATAAAGCAGACTTTGGTATTATATTCGATACTGATGTTGATAGATCTGCGGCGGTAGATAGCCAAGGAAAAGAATTAAATCGTAATCGTTTAATTGCTCTGATTTCTGCCATAATTTTGCGAGAACATCCTCAATCAACCATCGTCACAGATTCTATTACTTCTGATGGTTTAACTCAATTCATCGAATCAGAATTGAAAGGAAAACATCATCGTTTTAAAAGAGGTTATAAAAATGTTATTAATGAATCCTTAAGACTTAATAATGAGGGTATAGAATCATGGTTAGCCATTGAAACATCTGGACACGCTGCCCTCAAAGAAAACTATTTTCTTGATGATGGTGCTTATTTAGTAACTAAATTATTAATTGAATTAGCAAAATTAAGACTAGAAAATAAGCAATTAACTGACTTAATTAGCAACTTACAAGAACCTTTAGAAAGTAAAGAAATTAGGCTTAATATTAAAGCTGATAATTTTAAAGAATATGGGAATAAAATTATTAAAGAATTAGAATTGTTTGCTCAAAATGAGTCTGATTGGAATATTGTCCCCAACAACTATGAAGGTATCAGAATTAACTGTGTATCAGAAAAAGAAAAGGGCTGGTTTTTATTGCGTTTATCCCTCCATGATCCAGTTATTCCCATTAATATTGAATCAGAAGTCATGGGGGGAGTTGAGCAAATATCTAATCGTTTGTTTAATTTTTTAGATCAGTTTTAAAAATTACCTGTTTCTCCGGGGTTAACTGTACCGGGGCGATTTAAAAAGAGATTACCAGCGGAGTCATTTTGATAAATACATTCAATTTTAGGGGAAGCTTCCAAAGGTCCAGTAAAGCCGAATGTATTCATTCTATTTTTACATTGCCTTACTTGTTCATCGGTTACTAATTTTTGTTTTTCTAAAATTGACCAGTTATTTCTTCTCAATACACACCCCGGGCGCATACTCGGCTGAGTAACATAAACGTTAAAAGGATTGAGGGTGATAAACACTCGCAGATCAGAAACGATCGCACTTGCCCCAAATTGAACACATAATTCAGGATTAGGTGCGGCTCTGTCAATAACTTCCCTAGAGGCAACATTAGGACTGCTGGTTGCTTGACCTGAACTCAAAGCAATACCCAAACCAATACCTAATACAAAAATCCCCGCACAAATAGCCGCTAGGGTATAGTTTAAACCATTTAAAAATGAAGAAGAAGATTTTTTAGGAATATCAGGTTTTCCCCGACGGGATGGGGGCTCAGAATAGGAATAAGGAGATTTTGGTCTGCGCTTCATAGAGAAAGGTACTTAAAGATACACTCATTATAATCAACACTATTATAACCTTCCCTGAATTTCATCAAAAAATTAGGGAAAGTAATCGTCACGGAGATTAATTAGTAGGTAAAATTCCCAAGGTTACGTTGAGGTTAACATCTTCTTGATTCCGTTTTAATCTTAATTGAAGATCATTACCTACACGACTAGAGGCAACTGCTTTTTGAACTGTTTCCGCATCGGCAACATTTTGTTCACCAATACCTTTGATAATGTCCCCAGATTGTAAACCAGCTCTAGCGGCGGGGGAGTTGGGGGAAACCTGTACAATTAAAACCCCTTGTTCATCCTCAGAAATTCTAAAACCTTCACTTTGAATTCGTTGTCTGTTTTGAGGAGTCAAAGATACCATAGAAATTCCAATGTAAGGATGATTTACTTTTCCCTCAGCGATTAGTTGTTCAGCAATTTCTGCTGCACGATTAATGGGGATAGCAAAACCTAACCCTTGGGCGTTACGGATAATGGCTGTATTAATGGCGACAACTTCACCCTGAGCGTTCAATAAAGGACCTCCAGAGTTACCCGGGTTAATAGCCGCATCGGTTTGAATAAAGTCTAGTCGTTTATCTCCGACTCCGATTTGTGAACTAGAGCGCCCAGTGGCACTGATAATTCCCGTGGTAACGGTGTTATCTAATCCTAAGGGGTTACCAATTGCGATCGCCCATTCCCCAATAATCAAGTCATCGGAATTACCTAATCTAGCCACGGGAAGATTGTCCGCATCTACCTGAATCACAGCTAAATCCGTCAAAGCATCAGTACCCAATACTTTTCCTTGTAACACTCGACCATCTTTGAGATTAACAGATACTTCCGTTGCCCCCTCAACTACATGGGCATTAGTCAAAATTTTACCATCACTGCTAATAATAAACCCTGACCCAGTACCTTCCCTTACCTGTTCATTGGGCATTTCAGGAATTTGATCGCCGAAGAAACGACGGAAAAAAGGATCATTAAAAACACTTGGGACATTGGTACTAACTGTGCGCGAAGCGTTAATCCTAACCACCGCAGGACCTACATTTTGAACCACCTCCGCCACAAAGTTAACATTGCTATTATTACTTCTTCTTTCGGGAATTAGAGCTACAGAAGAGTCATTGCCACCATTATTTTCCGTGGAAGTAAGTTGAGGAGAAAATGCAGAAATTTGAGGAATATTCATTAAAGAATTGACTCCCATCCCAACCCCCACTCCGAAAACAAGGAGTGATGTGCCTGCGGTTAATTTAGAGATAAATGATTTTCTAGTCATATATATTAAAACCTCTTTCTGTAGTGTTTATGCTTAATTTAATCTTTGTTTTTAATTATAAATAGTTAAAAAAATATTTTGGGGATAGTCAGCTTAATGTGTGAAGGAGATAAAGAGGAAAACCTTATTTAAGCTGACTTACTCTGAGTATAAACAGTCGATATGACTTTTCTATGAACTTGATATGAAAATTCGTTGACAGTTTGCTACTTTCCTAAGAGAAATAGGTTCTAATCTCCTTTTGGTCAAGGTTACGACCAATAAAGACTAACCTTGTTCCCCTTGGTTCATTATTCTTCCATAAACGATCATAAAAGGTATCAATGCGATCGCCAACCCCCTGTAAAACCATTCGCATCGGTTTATTGGCAACATTCACAAAACCTTTAACACGATAAATTTCCCTTTCCCTAACGAAACCCTGAATAAGTTCGATTAAATCTTCAGCAGATACCCCTTGAGAAAAACTTAACTCAATAGAATTAATATCATCATCATGGTCATGTTCTTCCTCAGTATCATGGTGAGAAGGGCGGTTAATTAAATCATCCTCTACCCGTGCATTAAAACCAAGCAAAATCTGAGGATTAATTTCTCCCTGATGGCAAGGAATGACTTTAATTTTTGTTTTTAGCTCTTGTTCCAACCAAGATTTTACCTGAGTCAACTTAATTTCGTCAATAAGATCAGTTTTTGTTAACAAAACTAAATCTGCACAGGCTAATTGATCCTCAAACAACTCCTCTATGGGAGTTTCATGGTCTAAACTAGAATCATCGGCTCTTTGTTGTAATAAAGCCTCTAAATTCCCCACCAAACTACCATTAGAAAGCGCTTGGGCATCAACCACCGTAATCACTCCATCTACCGTGGCATGGTTGCGGATTTCTTGCCATTTAAAAGCTTGGACTAAAGGTTTAGGTAAAGCTAAACCCGATGTTTCAATGACAATATTATCAATTTCATCCTTACGGTTAAGTAATTCTTGCATGGTAGGATAAAATTCTTCTTGGACTGTACAACAAAGACAACCATTAGTGAGCTCAATTATATTATTAATCGTTTGAGTTTGATTGTCACATCCTTGACAATTACTCAATAAATCTCCGTCAATACCAACCTCTCCAAACTCATTCACCACCACGGCTATTCTTCTTCCCTGAGTATTTTGTAATAGATTACGAAGAAGGGTTGTTTTTCCTGCTCCTAAAAAGCCTGTGATAATGGTTACTGGTATTTTGTGCATTCAATTTTTATTATTAGTGTTATTCTATTTTACCCTCGTTTAAATGGGGAGCAATACCTCCGGAAGGGATAGAAGCAGATTTTATTTGATTTCTTAGTTTTTTTTAGCTTTGCCGACTAAGTACAATCATTAGGGTATTCAAAAAGCGCTACGATATTTTCATTATCTGAAGAACATCGGTCGATATGATAACTACGACTGTTATACCAAATTGTACGCTCCTACAAAGCGCGATTCTATCCCAACTTAACATGGGGACTTACAATCTTGTAAGACATATAAGGCCGTGCCATAACTACAGGGTTTTAAACCCAATTTTTTTGATAAATAATTTGTCTTCCGTCACAAATTTCTCAGGTGATAAAGAAAAAATAAAATCAATTTACAACACCCTAACTACCTAAAACCATGTTAAACAAATCGACAATAAATTATCGTGTTGAACATAATCCTGCCTATGGTATTTTAGTCGTTACCCTTGAAGCTCACCAAAATATTTTAGTCGAAACAGGGGCAATGGTAGCGATGGATACTTGCATTAAAATGAAATCTGGTGTCAGAGGAGGTTTAGGTAAGGGTATTGGTAGGATGTTAGGGGGAGAATCTTTATTTATCAGTGAATTTACCGCCGAAAAGAAACGAGGAGAATTGTATATTTCCCCTGCTATTCCGGGAGATATTAACCATTACTTTTTAGATAATAAATGTGGTTTGATGGTTCAATCCACTGGTTTTTTAGCTTGTAGTTCAACGGTGGAATTAGATACACAATTTCAAGGTTTTAAAGGGTTTTTTAGTGGGGAATCTTTGTTCTTATTAAAAGCTAGTGGAAATGGTGATTTTTGGTTTAATTCCTATGGTGCAATTATAGAAATTAATGTGGAAGATAATTATGTAGTTGACACTGGTTATATTGTGGCTTTTGAAGATACTTTAAGTTATGATGTGGAAGTAATTGGAGGTTTATCTTTTCGTAATTTGCGTACGGGAATATTAGGAGGAGAGGGTTTAGTTTGTCGTTTTTCAGGTAGTGGGCGCCTATGGATACAATCTCGTAATCTTTATTGTCTCATGAATTATATAAATCCTTTTAGACCGACTAAAAGTAGTGATTAAATCTAATTTTGATGTAATATTATTTTCACAACTTAATTGGACTGTGCAAAATTAATAAATCTCGCAAAATTTCATTTTCTCTTCCAACAGAAATGATGAGAAGATAATAAAATAAAAAACTATGATTTGGTTAGGAATTGATCCGGGGTTAGCGATTGTGGGTTGGGCGATATTAGAAGGGAATGAAACGACAACCCCCAATTTAATTGAGTATGGCATTATGGAAACCGATAAAAGACAACCAACGGGGCAAAGATTAGGGGAGTTAGAGCAAGATTTTGTGGAAATAATTAATGAATTTAATCCTGATCAAGTAGCAATAGAAATGCCTTTTTTTAGTCGGCAAATTAAGGCGGCGGGGGGAGTTTTACAGGCTTTAGGGATAATTAATTTGGTTTGTTATCGAGAGGCACATTTAACTCCTATTTTTTTACATCAAGCTAGTTGGAAAGCTCATCTTGTTAATGGAAAAGCGACTAAAGATGAAGTTGCACAGGCGTTACAAGGAATTTTTGATTTAGAAAATTTACCTATTAATGATAGTGTTGATGCGATCGCCATTGCTTATGCTGGTTGTTGTGGTCTTAGGAATGATATTAAATGAGAGTCTCAAGACATTAATTTAACATTTAGTCAGGATACTAAGTTAAACTTAAAATAGTCAAGGGTTTTTAGCTTTCTTCATTTCTATAATTATGACTAATCAAAATACTCTTTATCGCACCTTAGAATGTCGCCCTGATAGTTACCATGGATGGTTTCATCAAGGAAATAAATTGCGATCGCAATATCATCTAGTAGATGCCTTATTTAGTTATGAAAAAGCCTTAGAATATTATCCCGATGACTATTTTGCTTGGTATTATCACGGCAAAGTATTAGAAGAATTAGGAAAATATGATCAGGCATTGAACAGTTTTAAACAAGCCTGTGAAATACAACCAGAAAACTATTGGGCTTGGTATAGTTTAGGGTATATCCTCCAAGAAAAAATTAATAACTATAATGAATCTATAAACTTTTTGCGCATTGCCTTAGCAAATAATCCTCAAGATTATTGGTGCAATTATCGTCTTGGAAAAGCATATCTTTATCAAAAAAAATATCTATACGCCCTAGATTTTTTCAATCAAGCTTTACAAATACGCCCTGACGATTATTGGTGTAATTATCGTTGTGGAGAGTGTCGCCAATATTTAAGACAAGATCAATTAGCTATTCTTAGCTACCAAAAGGCATTACAATCTA
>PXEJ01000168.1 GCA_003566215.1 Cyanobacteria bacterium T3Sed10_376R1m
AAACCATCAGGAATTGGTCGAGATTGTCTAAATTTAACCCAACCTAATTGGGGCAGTTTAATTCGATTTCCTTTAACGCAATCTTTAAGCATTTGAGGAAAAACAAATGACCTCATTCGGCTATGGTTTTTGAAACGAGGATACCCTAATCCTTTACGTTCACGGTCTAAAAAAGCTCTCTCCAGAGTTCTTAAGACTTGTTGCTGTACTTGTGCATTTACAGAAGCCAGTCTGGGGTTTTCCTTTCTAGCTTTAGTTAGTGACTTTGCTTGAACATGATAATTGGGGTAGGGGGCATCCGCTGGTATTATATACTCTTGTTGAATTGAACAGGCGTTTACCCTTGATTTTCGGGAATTTGACCAATCCATCCTCTCCCTTAGTGCAAAATTCCAAACCGAACGACATACCTCTAAGATGCTCTCTGTTTGTTCGATCTGGATTTTTGTTAAACTAAGTTTGTATTCGTAGGAAAGGTTTAGCATGGTTTTAATCAATTACCTTACTATCAACCTTAAACTACCTACAGGATTTTGTCAAGTATGTAGATGTCACTTTCGTTCCTTTTTCTTTGCTGGTCGTCATCCATCTCCCGTTAATTTCTGTGGGCTTTTCTTTTGCCCGTGAAATTTAACGGGAGTCCTGTGACGACATTCCAAGATAGTAAATACAACAATTTTCAATTCAAATCCTCCTAACCTTTAAGGAGGAAACTCACCCCAACAAATTAACATTTTAAATTTATTATGTAAAAAAAGTCATGAAACCATTACAAACAAGTTCCCAATACCTTAAAACAGTCTTGACCGTTAGCTTAATACTACCCCTCTTAGTTCCACCATCTCTAGCTACCCCCCTAAGCAACCAAAAAGATAATGTATTAACAAAAGCCAACTTCCTTAACAACAAATCTCATCTCAATCTTCTTGCCCAAAAACAAGAACAACAAAAAAGAGTCGCTCTGATCATTGGCAACGCAGACTATCAACACGCAGGAAGGTTACGCAATCCCCTTAACGATGCTAAGGACATGGCAGAAAAATTACAACAACTCAATTTTGAAGTAATTTTATTAACAGACAGCAGTTTAAGAGAGATGGATCAAGGACTGCAACGGTTTTATGAACTATTAGAAGAAGGTGCAAGTGCGCTATTTTATTTTGCGGGTCATGGCATACAAATGAATGGGGAAAATTATCTTATTCCCGTGGATGCAGAGGTGAAAAGAGCTAGTGAGATTAGTTATGAAACCTTATCCCTCAGCAGAGTTTTAGATGCCATGGGGGATGCCAAAAGCGATGTTAATATTGTTATTTTGGATGCTTGTCGTGATAATCCCTTTGCTCGAAAATTCCGAACAGCCCTTCCCACAGGTTTAGCCCCTGTTCAAACCAGTCCGAATGGTACTTTGATCGCCTTTGCCACAGGTCCTGGTAACTTAGCAGAAGATGGTGTTGGTAGAAATGGTACTTTTACCTCCGCTATTCTTAACAATTTAGACAATGAAAATCAAAAATTAGAAGAATTATTCCGCCAAGTACGCATAGAAGTATCAAAACAAACCAATAGTTATCAAGTACCTTGGACAACCTCTTCTCTAGTTGGTAATTTTTATTTTAATGCCAGAAATATTAATCAAGAAAATTTAGCAGATACGGCTTTTATTGTTAATCCAAATACTCAAAATCGGGCAGAAGAAATCTCTCAAAGCAATGAACAACCGGAATTTATAGATTCTTCCATTGATAACACTTCAGTTATTGTTCAAGAACCTTTTAGAAATAGTAATCGCTTTACCCAATCCCCCCCTAGCTTAGTCGCTTTTAGCACTCCTCACAATAGCGTTAATCATACTAATCCTACCTATTATCTCACTCTCAATATTCCCACTAATTCTTCTCCAGCTTTAGGCAAAATAACCATTGAGCAACAACCATCAGTAGAAACAATCAATTTTGATTTACAAAATACTCAAGCTTTTTTAGGTACAAGAAGCGATCGAGGAGATTTATTGCCAATTCAAGTAAAAAAACAAGATAATTCTAATCTAATTGAAGTTTATTTTGAAACTCCCATCAAAGCCAATAACCAAATTACCATCGCCCTCAAACCAATCAGAAATCCTAGTTTTCCTGGGGTTTTTCAGTTCACCACTCAAGCTTTTCCTGTAGGCAATGACTCTATCGGTTTAAATCTAGGATTAGCTAGATTACATTTTTATCGAAGCAGATAAATCTTGCTGTTAGGTTTCCACAAAAAGATATTTTTATGCACTATTTACATAGTAATTAAGCAAAAATGTCAACTACCATAGCATCTGGTAACAATTGATACCGAGAAAAATTTGTAAAGAAAATATAAAGTTAGGAAAGGAAAATTTAACATCTCTTAACCTAGCTAACTAAAATGAGCAGACTATCCCGTAGAAAATTTATTGTCACCAGTGGTTTAACAGCATTTGGAGCCGCAATATTGCATGGTTGCGGTGCAGACAATGGCACAGGTAACATTGAACAAGTTGAACCCATTGATATGGGAGAAAATGCTCCCGAGGTTACAACTGCAAAACTAGGATTTATCGCCCTTACCGATGCCTCTCCTTTAATTATTGCCCTTGAAAAAGGATTTTTTGCTAAATATGGCATGACTAATGTGGAGGTATTAAAACAAGCCTCTTGGCCAGTAACTAGAGATAATATTGAGTTAGGATCGGCAGGTGGTGGTATTGATGGAGCCCATATTTTAACTCCCATGCCTTATCAAATGACCTTGGGAACTACCACTAATCAACCAGTCCCTATGTACATCTTGGCTCGTCTTAATACCAATGGTCAAGCCATTTCCGTTAGTAATGCTTTCCCAGATATAACTTTACAATCAGATAAATTACAAGAAGCGGTAGCCACAGCAAGATCTCAGGGAAGAGACTTCACCGCCGCCATGACTTTCCCGGGTGGTACTCACGATTTATGGATGCGTTATTGGTTAGCGGCTAATGGTGTTGATCCTGATAATGCGGCTTCTGTGGTACCTGTTCCCCCTCCTCAAATGGTGGCTAATATGAAGACTAATACTATGGATACCTTTTGTGTAGGTGAGCCTTGGAATGCTCAGTTAGTGGGACAAGGGGAGGGATATTCTGCCCTGGTAACGGGGGAATTATGGAATAACCACCCTGAAAAGGCTTTAGGAATGCGCAAAGATTGGGTTGATCAAAATCCGAAGGCCGCAAAAGCTTTATTAATGGGAGTTTTAGAAGCTCAACAATGGTGCGATCGCCCCGAAAACGTAGAAGAAATGTGTCAAATAGTATCTCAAAACAAATGGTTTAGAGTTCCCTACGAAGACATTGTCGAAAGATCGAAGGGTAATATCGACTTTGGTACAGGTAGAGTAGAAGAAAACTTTGAGTATTCCATGAAATTTTGGCGTGATGACGCTTCTTATCCCTTCAAAAGTCATGATTTATGGTTTCTAACTGAAAATATCCGTTGGGGCTATATTCCCCAAGATACTGATATTCAAGCCCTCGTAGAAGAAGTAAACAGAGAAGACTTATGGCGTGAAGCCGCACAAGAATTAGGAGTATCAGCAGATCAAATTCCTACAAATACTTCAAGAGGCATAGAAACTTTCTTTGATGGTATTACCTTTGATCCCGAAAATCCTCAAGCCTACCTAGATAGTCTTGAATTCAAAAAAATTTAACCGCAACAAATTAGGGCAAAAGACTTTAGAACATTAAGGTTCATTGTTGATTGCCTATTCATAACGAACTTATTACCTACTAATTATTATTATGGTTACTCAAACTAGCTTACGCAAAAAAAATCCCCTTGTTTCTATTTTTAAAAGTATTTTTAAATCTCCTCAAAAAGTTATTGCTCCCTTGGTTGCCCTAGCAATTCTTTTAATAATTTGGCAAATCTTGGCATCAGGAGAAAATGTTAGTTTACCTTCTCCCACAAAAGTTATTGCAGATACATGGGATCCTTATATCATTGATCCTTTCTTCGATAATGGCGGAGTTGATAAAGGATTGTTTTGGCAAATTTTAGCAAGTTTAAGACGGGTTGCCATTGGTTTTTCCCTAGCAACGGTTGTTGGGATTGCCTTGGGAATTTTGATTGGGAGTAATAAATTATTTTATTCCGCCCTTGACCCTATTTTTCAGGTACTTAGAACTATTCCTCCCCTGGCATGGCTTCCTATTTCCCTTGCGGCTATGCGTCAAGCTGATCCTAGTGCAATTTTCGTTATCTTTATTACAGCAATTTGGCCAATTATCATTAATACTACGGTAGGGGTACAACAAATTCCTCAAGATTATCGCAATGTTTCAAAAGTATTACGGTTATCCAATTTAACTTTTTTCTTTAATATTCTCATTCCTTCTACCCTTCCCTATATTTTTACTGGTTTAAAAATTGGTATTGGTTTATCTTGGTTGGCTATTATTGCCGCCGAAATGTTAGTAGGGGGTGTGGGCATTGGTTTCTTTATCTGGGATGCCTACAACAGTGGTTATATGTCGGAAATTATTATCGCCCTAGTTTATGTCGGAATTATCGGTTTATTACTAGATCGATTGGTAAGCTTCATTGCTTCCCTTGTGGTTGCGGAAGAACAGCAATAAAACAATGGATAACTATTTTCATTAATTTAACTCCCATTGCTTGTTTTTAATTGTCTTTACACATTACCAATATTTGACTAAATGATTTTAACGGGTTTTCACATTCAGAACCAAACTCTCTAGTTAAATTTTTTATTATCAATTCTTAACTATCCATTATCAATTATTACCATGTCTTCATTTATAGAAATTGATCAACTAGATAAAATATTTCCCTTAGCTGATGGTGGTCAATATATCGCCCTCAAAAATATCGATTTAAAAATCCAAAAAGGAGAGTTTATTTCCTTGATTGGTCATTCTGGCTGTGGTAAATCCACTCTTTTAAATATGATTTCAGGGTTAGATTTGCCCACAAATGGGGGGGTAATCCTTGAAGGGCGACAAATCCAAGGACCAGGACCCGATCGCATGGTAGTCTTTCAAAATTATTCTTTGTTGCCGTGGTTATCGGTTCGGCAAAATATTGCCCTCGCCGTGAATGAGGTAATGGGAAATTTACCCGTGGGGGAAAGAAAAGCTATTGTGAATCAAGCTATTACCATGGTTGGTTTACGTCATGCCGCCAACAAAAAACCGGGACAACTATCGGGGGGAATGAAACAACGAGTTGCGATCGCACGAGGTTTAGCCATTAAACCGAAAGTATTACTCCTCGACGAACCTTTTGGGGCATTAGATGCCTTAACGAGGGGAAATCTCCAAGAAAAATTGATGGAAATTGTGGAAGAGAACCATGTAACTACCGTTATGGTTACTCACGATGTGGATGAAGCCTTACTATTATCAGACCGCATTGTTATGTTAACCACAGGACCAGAAGCCCATATTGGACAGATATTAGAAGTACCGATCCCCCGTCCACGGCACCGACTAGAAGTGGTAAATCACCCCAGTTATTATGCCCTAAGGAACGAAATGGTTTACTTTCTCAACCAACAGAAAAGAACTAAAAAAGGAAAAAGTGCCGTTGCTCCCCTCACCATTGCCGCTAACGGCTTAGAAAAAATTAACCTTAATTTAGGATTTATACCCCTGACCGATTCTGCTCCTTTAATTATTGCCCAAGAAAAAGGCTTTTTTGCGGAAGAAGGTTTAACCCAAGTTACCCTTAGTCGTGAAAATAGTTGGAAGACTATCGGTTTAGGGGTCGCTGAAAATCGCCTTGATGCCGCCTGTATGCTGGCTGGGATGCCCCTTAGTATGACGGTGGGGGCTGGAGGTAAACAACCTTTACCAATGGTTACAGCAATGGTTCTCAGTCGTAATGGTAACTCTATTACCCTAAACAAAAAGTTTCAAGCAAAAGGAGTTAAAACCCTCGAAGACTTACAACGTGCGATCGCATCTACCCCCGACGCAGTACATACCTTTGCCATGGTTCACCCCGCATCTATGCACAACCTCATGTTGCGCTACTGGTTAGCTTCTGGGGGTATTGATCCCGATCAAGATGTCTCCTTGACAGTTATTCCCCCCGCTCAAATGGTGTCAAACCTCAAAGCAGGGAACATCGACGGTTACTGTGTGGGAGAACCCTGGAACAGCCATTCTGTAATAGATGACTGCGGTTATGTCGTTGCCACAGATTTAGACATTTGGCCAGGACATCCCGAAAAAGTTTTAGGGGTTACCCAAGAGTGGGCAAATAAATATCCCTCAACCCATCTTGCTTTAATTAAGGCTCTACTCAGAGCCTGTGAATATTGTGATGATCGTCGTAACCGTGAGGAAGTTTTGGGGATTTTGGCAAAACCCGAATACGTGG
This sequence comes from Cyanobacteria bacterium T3Sed10_376R1m, assembly GCA_003566215.1. Lineage (GTDB taxonomy): Bacteria > Cyanobacteriota > Cyanobacteriia > Cyanobacteriales > Cyanobacteriaceae > Cyanobacterium. The sequence continues at coordinate 6,405 of PXEJ01000168.1, forward strand.
GAGTACCAAAAGAATATATTAGCCCCGGTTTTACCCAACCTTATCGCCGTAATTTAGAAGATGAACCAGAAAACCTTTTACGTTATAATCAGTTTTTTGTAGATCAAGGCAACTATCCTTCTAGGGCAGAAGGATTATGGATTTTAACCCAACTAGCTCGATGGGGTTATACCTCATTCCCTCGTAACTGGGTAGAAGTTTTAGAAAGGGTACGCCGTCCTGATCTTTTGGGTGAAGCCTGTCGTCAGTTGGGATTACCTGACTTTGAGCCTAATCGTCAAAATTTCAGTCTTTTTGATGGGATGGTTTTTAACCCTGATGATCCTCTAGGATACCTCGAACGATTGACTATCAAACGAGATTTTCGAGTATCAGAAATTCTCATCGATGAACCGGTTAGTTAAACAGCACACAGGAGAGATGGGAGAGCAAAAATCAGCATAGTGAACTCTCATCTCTTAACCAACACAATATTAGGTAAAGGAAAATGCAAACCGTGACAAATACTCAAGCAGACTTATTAAGTAAAGATCAGGCTTTTTTAAATATCAGTGAGGTATCAAAGGTATATCCTACAGAAAACGGCGAATATGTTGTTTTAGATGGGGTTAATTTAAAGGTTAAAAAGGGAGAGTTTATCTGTGTCATTGGACACTCTGGCTGTGGTAAATCCACTCTTTTAAATATGGTAGCTGGGTTTCATGGTCCTTCTAAGGGAAATATTACCCTAGAAAATGAAGCTATCACAAAACCAGGACCCGATCGCATGATGGTTTTTCAAAACTATTCTCTGTTGCCTTGGAAAAGTGCCTATGAAAACGTATATCTAGCGGTTAATAATGTTTATGGTGATAAGTCAGAGTTAGAAAAAAAAGAAATTGTTAATCATCACCTAGAAATGGTGGGTTTAACTGAGTCGGCTTACAAAAAACCGGGGCAACTTTCTGGGGGTATGAAACAAAGAGTTGCGATCGCCAGAGCCTTGGCGATTAAACCCCAAGTATTGATTTTAGACGAGCCTTTTGGGGCCTTAGATGCCATTACCAAGGAGGAGTTACAAGAAGAATTATTAAAAATTTGGACAGACTATGGCTTAACAGTCTTAATGATTACCCATGATATTGATGAAGCCTTGTTTTTAGCCGATCGCATTGTCATGATGACCAATGGCCCTAGTGCTAAAATTGGTGAAATCATGAATTTACCCTTTGATCGTCCCCGTGTTAGGGAACGTGTTACAGAAGATCCCCGCTATTACGAGTTACGCAATGAAGCCATCGACTTTTTGTATAACCGTTATGCCCATTCTGAAGATCCTGCGGAGGAGGAAATGGAGGAAGAACCTGTTAACAATAAGGGTAAAATTTTAGGGGCGATCGGTGGAGTTATTTTAGCCGGTATTATTGGGGTAACACTATGGCAAACCTTCGCCAATAGACCAGCATCCACATCCCCTAACAATTCCATTGAGTCAGTTAATTAATTTAATTACTGCCTAGCAAAGGTGACAAAACTCCCTAAAATTTTGATAAAAGTCCTATGTTTTAATATTGTTGAGGAACAAAGTATTGTTCATTAAGAGGGGGTCTTACATAGTCTAAGGGAGCGCTTTTGCGCGGTGGTAATTCTAACGGCTCGGGAGTCATATCCACATAAGGTATTTTAGTTAATATATGACTGATGCAATTGAGCCTAGCTCGTTTTTTGTCATCAGCTTCCACCGTAAACCAAGGAGCTTGAGGAATGTTAGTATGGGCAAACATGGTATCTTTGGCAATGGAATATTCTGCCCAACGATCACGGGACTCTAAGTCCATGGGACTAAGTTTCCAACGTCTGGCTGGATCTGTGGTTCGAGATTGAAAACGTCGCTCCTGTTCCTCATCACTCACTGAAAACCAGTATTTGAGCAAAATAATCCCAGACCTTACTAGCATCTGTTCAAATTGTGGGCAAGTTTTTAA